>CALBIE010000781.1 GCA_937893495.1 uncultured Verrucomicrobiales bacterium
CTTGATAATCGACATATTTAAGATCACACTCGAATTCCTTAACGGCATTGACACTAGGGCCTGTCGAGTCACGGCTACGATTTGCGAGTGGCCGACGAGTTCAAAGTTTTCACAAACGTCTTCAACACCGTCGTTGACCCAAAGAACTTCGATCGGAAGTCGTTCGTGGATTTGCAGGGCGATGTTTGTATCGTGCCGCCCAACTCGTTTGCTCTGGCGCGAAGCATTGAGTATTTCCGCATCCCGCGCGACATCCTCACCATCTGCTTTGGCAAAAGCACCTATGCGCGCTGCGGCAGCATCGTGAACCTAACGCCGTTTGAACCGGAATGGGAAGGCCACGTCACGCTGGAATTCTCCAACACCACACAACTGCCAGCAAAAATCTACGCAAACGAAGGCTTGGCACAGGTGTTGTTTTTCCGCGCTGCCTCATTGTGAAATTTCCTACGCCGACAGGGGAGTAAATATCAGAAGCAGCAAGGGATCACCCCGCTACTTCATTGAGTTCCATCGAAAAAGCTTATAAGTCGCGAGCTGGTCAGTGGCCGGCACTACGCAAAGCCGCTTTGAACGCGGTCAAAGTTTCCGGGCTGACGTGGTGCTCGATGCCCTCGGCGTCCATTTCGGCCACTCGTTCGGAGATGCCGAGGGAGCGCAGAAACTCAACGACGGTTTTGTGCCGGCTTTTGCACGTCGCCGCCAATCCCCGTCCGGTGTTTGTGAGGAAAATGGCGCGGTAGGGCTGCGCGGTGACATAACCAGCCTTTTTCAGTCGGGAGATGGTGCGGTTTACGGTGACATGTGTCACGCCCAGCCGTCGGGCGAGATCCACCACGCGCGCCTCGCCGGATTCCGTCACGAGATCGGCGATGGCTTCCACGTAGTCCTCCGCAATTTCTTGCGCGTGTTCGCGGCGGGTTTGAGACAGGTTTTCCGCCTGCTGTTTCCCGCTGCCTACGCGCATTTTCCGCGTTTTAGTCTTCTTGGTCGAATCCATAACCTTTGTCTGAACAAAATTTACCAAACAAATGATTGACGGTCGAGAAGGTAATTCGTAGTGTGCGATACATGTTGAATAGGCAACAACACAATGAGGCGTCAAATACATCTCTCCGTTCCTCGTATTACGCCTGGCTTTGGGTCTTGGCGGTGCTGACGGCGGGTGGCACCGCAGCCAATGCTCAGAACGCACCCGAAGGGACGAAACGCCCGGACGAGCCGCCTCCTGACAAGTCCATTTACAATCTCTTTAATCCCACCTCGCACGACTTGATGCGCGAGATGAGCACTGACCGGCCGGACCAGACGGAGTCGCCCTACACGGTGGATGCTGGGCACTTCCAGGTGGAGATGGATTTAGTGAACGCTACGTTTGACCGCGACCGTTCCGGTGGTGGCGACGTGCGAACGACCGGCTGGGGGACGTCTCTAAATCTGAAAGCGGGGTTGCTGAACAACGTGGATATCCAGTTTGTAATCGATCCCTATGTTTCCGAAAAGACAGATAATCGTGGCGATGGAACGGTGACCAGGGCGTCCGGTTTTGGCGACCTGCAAACGCGGCTCAAGATCAACTTGTGGGGTAATGATGGCGGCAAGACGGCATTCGGTATCATGCCTTTCATCAAGTGGCCGCTGGTAGGAAACAGCCTGCGGAACGGCAAGATCGAGGGCGGTGTGATTTTTCCGCTGGGCGTGGAACTACCCGCAGGCTGGGGGATGGGCGCACAGACAGAGTTTGACTTCGTGTCCGATGCCACAGGCGGTTATGACGTCGAATATTTCAACACCATCACGTTCGGCCATGACATAGCGGGCAATCTGGGCGGCTACGTGGAATTCGCAGCGTTGGTGACCCCGGAAAGCGGGGAGGACTGGCAAGGTCAGGCGAGCGTGGGATTCACTTACGGCTTCAACGAGAACACTCAACTGGATTTCGGCTGCAACTTCGGCGTCACCCAGTCCGCGCCGGACTTCAATCCATTCGTCGGTCTTTCCTTTCGCTTTTAACCAACGTCACGTCCAACCCTGAAGAGAATGCCATGAAAACTGAATCACTCAAAACTTGTTGCGGTCGAGGACTGCTGCTTGTCGCAGCCATGCTCCTGCTGCCGTCACTTACCCGCGCGCACGTCGTCGCGCCCGAACAATTCCATCCGGTGGTCGAGAGCTATCGTCGCGGGATGTTCCTCCTGAATCTCAACCCCGTGCAATGGGCTGAAGTGAAAAATGACGCCGAACGCATCGCCAACGGTGTCCCCGCTGCCACGCCGCACGCACCCGCGACGATGACAACCGCAATCGTTGATGTGACATTGCGTGTGACGATGAAGGTCAGCACGGCTGCCCCAAAGGCGAAGTAAACTAATCCAGCCGCCAGCCGGTCGGCGATGCGCTGCACCGGAGCTTTGGACTTCTCGGCCTGTTCGACGATTTCGATGATTCTGCCAAACGTCGTGTCACGTCCGATTTTCTCGACACGCACTTCCAGCACGCCGTCTTTGTTGATCGTTCCCGCGAAGACTCTGCCGCCTTTGACCTTTTCAACTGGCAGCGATTCTCCGGTAATCGAGGCCTGGTCCACGAAGCTGTGACCTTTGCTCACCGCGCCGTCGGCTGGAATGCGCTCGCCAGGACGAATGATGATGGTCTCGCCGCTGGTACCTTCGGCGGTGCTCAACTCCTGTTCCTTGCCGTCGCGCCGCACGGTGACGGAGCACGGCAGCGAGTTGATGAGCTTCTCAATCGCCCGGCGTCCGCTGCCCACGGTGAAGCCTTCGAGCAATTCGGCGAAAAGCACAAAAAAGGCGATTACAAGCGCCGTTAGAAACTGGCCGATGAACAGCGCTCCAAGCAGCGCGAGCGTCATGGATAGTTCCATTGTCATGCGCCGCTTGCGCAAGTTTTCCAACGCTTCCGCAAAAATCGGAAAACCGCCAATCAGCGTGGTGGCGAGCGCCAGCCAATCGCGGTCCATGTGGTTTTTCCACCAGCCCGTGAGATTGGCGAGAATTACGATGGCCAACACACCGAGCCGGATGTATTCGACCGGCCCGGCAGGATGCTCGTGGCCGTGGTCATGTTCCTCCCCATGCTCATGGTGGCCATCGTGTCCGCCGTGTGAGTGAACGTGCGATTGGTCGTGACCGTTGTTGTGCGCGTGCTGGGTTTCTTTCACTGAATACGTCCTTTGGGTAAACGGCTCGCACGCAGCCCGCTCATTTCTGAGCCGCCTCGGCGGTCGGATTTTGTGGAATCCAAGGTTTGTTGGAGTAGAAGTTTTTCAGATAAAAACCGTAGGCGACCATCAGCGAAATGATGCACTCCAGCATCAGTCAGTCCTTCCGACGCTGACGACGGGATTGTTCCGTTTTTCTGGCCACAAGCCATGACGGAGATTTGGTTCCGCACGCAATTCATAGGCTATGGAGTTTCGGACGAACGAGTCGGCAGCGGATCGGTGCTGAACGCTCCTGCGGGTGCAGGTTGATCCTCGTCCTCCTTGTGATGGAACATGCGATAGAGACCCGGCAGCACCAGCAAGGTGAGCACAGTCGAGGAAAGAATGCCACCGATGACGACCGTCGCCAGTGGACGTTGAACTTCCGCGCCTGTGCCGGTCGCAAGCGCCATCGGGACGAAGCCAAGCGAGGCGACCAACGCTGTCATCAAGACCGGACGCAAGCGCGTGAGCGAACCTTCCGTGATGGCGTCGTCGAGCGGTTTGCCTTCCAAGCGGAGCTTGTTGATGAATGAAATCATCACCATTCCGTTGAGCACGGCCACACCGGAGAGAGCGATGAAGCCGACGCCTGCCGAAATGGACAGCGGTATCGCGCGCAGCCACAGCGCGGCAACGCCGCCAGTCAGTGCCAGTGGCACACCGGAGAAGACGAGCAGCGTGTCCTTGACCGTTCCGAACGTCATGAACAGCAGCGTGAAAATCAGCAGCAGCGAAATTGGGACAACGATTTGCAGGCGTTTGGTTGCGGAAATCAATTGCTCGAACTGGCCGCCCCACGCAATCCAGTAGCCCGCCGGGACTAATATTTTGGCGTCAATCACCTGCTGCGCTTCGGCCACAAATGAGCCGAGGTCGCGGCCCCTGACGTTGGCCGTGACGACGATGCGGCGTTTGCCGTTCTCGCGGTTGATCATGTTCGGGCCGGGAGCGATGGAGATTTCCGCCACCTCACCCAACGGAATAAAGGCCTGCGAAGGGTGGAGGGCACCCGCCCGCGTGGAGATGCGAGTCAGGCTTACCGCACGAACTCCGTTGCCTTCGCGCTTGGGCAAAGGCACCGGCAAGTACTCCAGCGCCTCGATGTCCGTACGAAGGTTTTCGGGCAGGCGCATGATGATTTCAAAACGCTGGTCGCCCTCAAACACTTCACCCGCCGCCTTGCCGCCGAGGGCAATCTCGATGACCTCCTGGAGCGCGGCGACACTCAGTCCGTAGCGCGCGAGCGCCTCGCGTTTCGGCGTGATGCTCATCAACGGGAGGCCGGTGGTCTGCTCCAGCTTCACGTCGGACGCGCCGGAAATGGTCTTCATCTCCTTCTCGATCTGTTTGCCGAACTGCTGCAGCACATCCATGTCCTCGCCGAAGAGCTTCACGGCGACGTCGCTGCGCACACCGGCGATGAGTTCATTGAAGCGCATTTGAATCGGTTGGGTAAACTCGTAATTGTTACCGGGAATCTCCTTCACCGCCTTTTCCAGTTCCGCGACGAGTTTCGCCTTGGGCTTTTTCGGGTCGGGCCATTCCTTGCGCGGTTTCATGATGATAAAGCCGTCGGCAACGCTGGGCGGCATCGGGTCGGTCGCAATCTCCGCTGTGCCCATTTTGGCGAAAACAATTTTCACCTCCGGAAATGTTTCCAGCCGTCGCTCCAGCGCATGCTGCATCTCGATGGCCTGGCTCAGGCTCGTGCCGGGAATGCGCAGGGCGTGCATGGCCACGTCGCCTTCATCGAGGCTTGGAATGAATTCCGTGCCCATCCGGGAGGCGACGATGCCGCTGATGACCACCAACACGACAGCCGCGAGCGCCGCCGCCCCGCGAAAGTGCAGGCTGAACTTCAGCACGGGCACATACATCCCCTTCGCCGCGCGCATCAGAATGTTCTCCTTTTCCGAAACTTTCCCCGTGAGGCACAGGGCAATGGCTGCGGGAATGAACGTCGCTGCGAATACCATCGCGCCCGCCAGCGCCATGATGACGGTGTAGGCCATCGGGTGAAACATTTTTCCCTCGACGCCGCTCAAGCTGAGAATGGGCAGATAGACCACCATGATGATGAAGGCGCCAAAGAAGCTCGGGCGAACGACTTCTTTGGTGGCGTCGCGCACGACCTCGAAACGCTCCGGGCGCGTGAGCAGGCGTTTCAGGTGGTGCTGTTCCCCGCCCAAGCGACGGATGCAATTCTCCACGATGATGACTGCGCCATCCACGATGAGGCCGAAGTCCAGCGCTCCGAGGCTCATCAGATTTCCGCTGATTTGAGAGCCGACCATGCCAGTGATGGTGAACAGCATGGAAAGCGGGATGACCAGCGCGGTGATGAGCGCGGCGCGGATGTTGCCGAGCAAGAGGAACAGAATCACCACCACCAGCACCGCGCCTTCAAAGAGGTTCTTCTTCACGGTCTCAATCGCGGCGTTGACCAGATCGGTGCGGTTGTAGACGGTGCGCGCGACGATTCCCTCGGGTAGCGACTTGTTGATCTCCGCCATTTTGTCATGCACGCGCACGGAAACGGTCCGGCTATTCTCGCCGATGAGCATGAAGACCGTGCCGAGCACAACTTCCGTTCCATTCTTCGTGGCTGCGCCGTTGCGCAGTTCCTTGCCGAGAAAAACGTCGGCCACATCGTGGATATGCAGAGGAACTCCGTCGCGGTTTCCCACGACGATGTTGTTGATGTCCTCAATTCCAGAAACCTGGCCGGGGCTGCGAATCAGATACTGTTCGCCGTTCCGCTCAATGTAACCCGCGCCGATGTTCGCGTTGTTATCGGCCAGCGCCGTCATCAGGTCGCGGAATGTGAAGCCGAGGGCGCGCAGTTTGTCGGGATGCGGCGTGACGTGATACTGCTTCACAAAGCCACCGATGGAGTTGACATCAATGACGCCGGGCACATTGCGCAACTGCGGCTTGATGATCCAGTCCTGCACCGTGCGCAGGTCGGTCGGGGTGATTTCACTGCCATCGGCATTGTGCGCACCCGCCTCAGCTTCGACGTTGAACATGTAGATTTCACCCAGGCCCGTCGTGATCGGGCCGGGCGATGGTTCGATGCCCGGCGGCAACTTGCTTTTCACCTCCTGGATGCGCTCGTTGACGAGCTGCCGGGCAAAGTAAATATCCGTGCCGTCCTTGAATATGACAGTTACCTGCGACAAGCCGTAGCGCGAGACGGAGCGCGTGTATTCGAGGTGCGGCAATCCGCCCATCGCCGTCTCGACCGGAAAGGTGATGCGCTGCTCGGCCTCCAGCGGCGAGTACCCGGGCGCTTCGGTGTTGATCTGCACCTGGACGTTGGTGATGTCCGGTACGGCGTCAATCGTGAGCCGCTGATAATTGTAGATGCCCAGCACCGCGATGGCCGCCGTCACGATGAGGATGAGCCAGCGCTGGCGGATGGAAAAATCGATAATGCGTTCGAGCATAAATATGTTTCGGTTAAAGCCTGATGCCAAATTTCAAAAAGGTGTAAGTCATATTGCTATAGATCTTTTCCGGCATTCCGTTCCCATTCCTGCCAGCGCTCTTTTCCGGCAAAGAGCGGCAGTGAGTCCACGACAGCGTCGTCGCGCCGCAAGACAAAATGGCCGGAGAACAACTCTTTCGCCTGCGTCTCGGTCAAGGGATACGGCGGCGGCTCAGGTTCATCGCCGAAAAGGAAGAAGCCGACCAGTCGTCCGCCGGGCCGGAGGAGGTGGGCCATTCGATTCGCGTAGTTGGTCCAAATGGTCGGCGGGAGAGCGCAAAGGAACGTGCGTTCATAAATCACATCGAACTTGTGCTCGCCCAAGTCATGCGCAAAGAAGTCTCCTTGCACGACCAATTTGCCCGACGGACCAAGGTGCGCTTTCGCCTGCTCGACGGCGACCGGCGAGAAATCAATGGCGGTCACTTCCCAACCGGCTGCATGAAAAGCTGCCACTTCGTAGCCAGTCCCACAGCCTGGAATCAGCGCGGTCGTGGGTTTCGAGTTGCTAAGAAACCCTTTCAGCGCGGCGGGAATTCCGCGAAAATCCCAAGGCGTTTTTCCACTCGCATAGCGAACGTCCCAGAACCCGGGCTCGCTGCTCTCGGCTGATTGATTCATAGGGGGTGCTTGATTAATGGTCGTGCGATGCGCCTGACTTCAGAATGTCGGCTTTGATGATGAAACTGTTTTCGGTGGCGTATTCATGACCTGCGCCCAGACCTGAGATCACCTCCACCCACTCCGCGTCGCGGCGGCCCAATTCGAGAATGGCGATTTCAAACATGCTGCCATCTTTCATAAACACCACATCCCAATCCCGGAACGTCTGAAGGGCGCTCGTCCTGACCGCCAGCGGCACTTCGGCTTCCTCCACGAGAATCTCGCCGGTGACGAACAGTCCCGGGAGCCACGTTCCCGTCGGGTTCGGCAACTCAACCCTCGCCAGCATGGTCTGTGTGTCTTCCGCTCCGAATGGAGAGATGTAACTCACCAGGCCCGTCGCGTTGGTCATGCCTTCGTCCGCGAAGATGGTCACGGCCTCGCCCACTTTGAGCCTGTCGAAGTCCTTCCGGTGAACATTCAAGTCCACCCACACCGTGGTGAGGTCGGCCACGTAGTAAATGACCTCGCCTTCCTTGACGAATTCGCCCTGCCGGACGTCCTTCCCGATAACGGTCCCCGCTATGGACGATTTCACTTCGTAGGGCCGCAAGCTTTCGTTGCTCTCCACAACGGCCACGACTTCGTCCTTCGCCACGGAATCGCCGAGGCGTTTGTGGATTGTTTTCACGATTCCGGGATAACGCGGAATGACGTGCGTCATGTGATCTTCGTTGGGCAGGACACGGCCATTCACTTTGATGGTCATTTTGATATTGGCCGGCCCAGTCGTTTCGATGGCAATGCCCGAGTTCTTTACGGCTTCGGGCGTCAGGGTGGTGCGGCCCTCGTAGGAATCGTATTCCCATCGCGACGTTTTGCCCTTGTGCTCGGCGATGACCTTCACGTCGAACGAATGCGGTTCGACGACTTCCTTGTCACCGAGCAGGTAGTCTTCGCGTTTCGCAAAACCTATCTTGTCCACGCGCCCACCGAACCGATGAAGCTCAATCGACACCTTGACAGCGTCCGCATCAATGGGCTTTCCCTTGTCGTAGAAGAACACACGGAATTCCGGCGGCACGCCGCGCTCGAAGATGGTTACTTCCGTCGCGAATTCGCCGTCGTTCAACAGGCGTCCTCCGTGCGGACCTTTGGCGGCTTCGGCGGCGGCGTCCCCGCCGTGGCCGCCCTCACCCGAGACTTGGGCCGCAGGGTTGCCGTTGCGTATTACAAACCAAGTGAGGCCAGCGCCCGCCAGAAGGACGAGAACTACTGCCGTAATTTGTTTTTTGTTCATAAAAAAAAGGTGTGTGAGTATTTGAAGATGATGTGGCTTACTGTTGCGGCTCGCTGCCCTCGATGGGCTGTCCGATCAACCGTTCCACTTCGGCCAGGAATTGGTGATACGATGTGGCTGCCCGGATGTATTCGTGTTTGACATCAAATATGGTGCGTTGTGCGTCGAGCACTTCGAGATAGGAGAATCGTCCCTGCGCGAATCCGTCCGTTGAAATCGCCAGCGCTTCCTCCGTCCTGGGCAGAATCTGTTTTTCCACTGCGTCCATGATGTGAGAGTCATGCACCATTTCTTCGTAGAGACCCAGCAGGACCATGCCGAGACGGAATTCCGCGGCTTTCTGTTCCTCCTCGGTTCGACCAAGCAGCGCCCGTGCTTCCGCCGAGCCGCCTTGATTTCGGTCGAAGAGTTGCAGCGGCATCGAAAATCCAAAAACGAGGGCTTGATCGTCGAATCCCTGCAGGTGGCGGAGGCCTCCGCCCACAGTCACGTTCGGAACGCGCCGCGCGTCGGCCAGCTTGATCTCCGCCTCGCGAAGTTTCTTCTCCGAAACCCAGCGCAAAATGTCAGGGCTTACGGAAATCCGGCCCGCGAAGTCCTCGAAATCTCGAACGGGTTTGCGGACGAACAAGTCGGCTTCCGCCCGTTCGAACCTTGGCTGTCGGCTTCGCCAGCCCGCGGCGAGTTTCTTGCGCGCCGCATTCAACTCATGCCTCGCGCCCTCGACGAGCAAATCGCCGCGAGCCAAGGCGACCTGCGCCTTGCTTTCCTCCAACGCCGAAGCTTTCCCAGCCTTCGCACGTTCCAGCACCGTTCGGAGCGCATCCTCTGCCAATTGGTGATTGGTCAGCGCCAGATCCAGAGTGTGCTGGTTCGCCACGACTTGAATGAACCGTTGCGTGACATCCCCCAACACCTCCACTCGTTTCAATTCGTACTCGGATCTCGTGATTCCCCGCGCCTGTGAGACGGCCTCCTTTCGCGCCGCCCGTTTCCCGCCTAGTTCGATCACCTGGCTGAGTTGGAGTGTGATCTGCGTTTCTTGTCCGGCGCTGAACTTGCCCGTGCCAAGCACGTCTTCCACCTGCAGCCCCAGTACCGGATTGGGACGCAGACCCGCTTGCAGGATGCGCGCCTCGTCCGCACGCGCCTGCCAGGAAAACGGCGCGAGTTCCGGGCTTTCGGTCAACGCCAGCGCCAGCGCTTCGCGGAGCGTCAGAGCGCCGGTCGGTTCGATCATCGGTGCCGCCGTCTCACTTGGCTGGGCTGCGGGGGCATGCGGATTGAGCGCGTTGCTTCGCGGCTGAGACTCAGGTCGGCCCTGGCTATAGGCAGGCGGTTTCGTGATGCATCCGGCCAACCCAAAGATTAGACCGGTCACTGAGAGATTTCTGAGGAACACGATTTGGTTCATAAAACGGACATTTAAAACGGACACAAAGGATCAAGGAAACGGAGTCACGACATGCGGACATGTCATGCGGACAGGGGAGAAATCCTCGGAATGAGGACTCGGTTAGGAAGCCAACGAAGGAGCGCGGATAGGAAGCGCGGCGCGGGAAGAAAACTGCCAGCTTGAGCCAAGTTCAGGAGGAGGAGGACATAGATTCCGGCCGCCGGGATCGGCGTCCTGGTCCACATTGAGCATCAAAACGCACATGAAAACGAAGCTGTGCGAAAGGTCGAGCGCATCGGCGAGCGGTTTCTGAAGCTCGTCTTGGCCGGATTCAATGCGGCAGCTTCCGTCAGCCGCCTCGTGGTTGTCTTCGGAATGCGCAGGCCCATCGGCGTGCGCAGCCTCCTGATGAATCAGTCCCAAGTTCTCCAAAAGCGGATGCGATGATGAGAACGCAAAAAGCGCTAGCATCAGCATTGCCACTATGGGCTTGAGTCTGTTCACGCACGAATTGTTACTAGCGGGACAAGATCGGTGCAAGTGAAATTCTCACACCTGACTGAACGCCTGATCGAGAGCGGCGAGTGGATTATACCGAAACTCCGGGCTGTGCTCGCTCTGAGGAGGCGGCGAATCGCACGCCGACAAGCGCGACCCGGTTCCGACAGGTTCGCGCACTCTCGCATTCGAGATCACAGAGTGTCGATGCCGCCGGTCGCCCCGGTGGTCGGCGGACGGTTTCTCTCGATCCACTCGTAAAGCACGGGCAGCAAAACGAGCGTGAGGAACGTCGAAGTGATGATGCCGCCAATGACAACGGTCGCGAGCGGACGCTGCACTTCCGCGCCCGCGCCGGTCGCAATGAAAATATATGATCAATTCCTAGTTTCAGATTCGTAGTCCAGAGGCACGGTAAACGGAGAAATGGGAATGCAAGTTCGAGTGACTAACAACGGCTACTGGCAACC
>CALBIE010000782.1 GCA_937893495.1 uncultured Verrucomicrobiales bacterium
CCAGCCATCAAGGATACTAACATCAAACACATTGGAAAATGTTTCATGCCGCGAATAGTCCCGATTTGGAAAGCGGAGTCAAAGCCGAAAGCGAATTGCAACGCGGCGCACAACTCACCATCCTGCTGAATTGCCGCGCCCGGTCAAAGCGACCTGTTGAGAGAATCTTCCACCGCGAGCAACTCTGGTGACTTCATTGCCCGTCGCGCTTGAAGAAACGTTGCACCGCGCCCTTGTGTCGTGGAAGAACTCGCTGCACCTGCGCCGAGCCACCACTCGCTTTGGCTCCGTTCAACGCGCCAGCAGAAACATTTTCCTTTGCACCTGTCACCTCCGGAGCCGACCGGCTGATCCCGACAAACTGCGCGTTCTTCAATCCCGCCATCGTCCCAAATGGCAGCGACTGATCCTTGAAATCCGTACCGTCCAGGTTGGACGGATCCTGCCATGTCATGGGCGCATCACCACGACCACGAGTAATGCCGCCACGGCAATACGATTCAATCAATAGTTTAAGCGACTCATCCCCCTTGCACTCGCCCGAAAGAAACGCCGCCAGAGCCTTGGGATTGGGGCATTGACCCGCTTTGTTGCATTTACCGAGCATAGCGGCGTCGATCAAGTTCATACTAGCGAGTTGACTCATGCACTCACCCAGACTCTTTTTGTTTGCCTGAAGAGCCTCTATCAACTTCTTCAATTCTTCTGGTTTCAATCCTTCACCTTTTTTGAGCGCATCCATCAAGTCTTTGGGGAGTTTGCTCTTAAGTAAACCCTCACCTAATTTGGCTTCGTCGATCAGCGCCGCCAGATCCTGCATCGCCCGTGACTCCGCAGCGTCATTGGGCTCCGGCATGATTCCCACGGCACCCGCCAGGGTTTCGGATTTTTTGAGCGCATCAAGTTTCTTCAACGCCTCCTCGGCTGCCTGTTTCGCAAGTTCGGAGTTGGATTCCTTCAAATGGTCAAGCGCTTCCCAGGTCTTCGCCGGATCATTGCCCGACGCATCCTTCTCCAACCGGGCGAGTTCTTTGGTCAATTCATTCGCCTTGTCCTCTTCGAGAATCTCCTCTTCATCCAGCAATTTGATCTCATCGGCAATCTCGCTGACCAACTGTCCAACCTCCAGCGATCTCCGTGCAGCCAATCCAAGATGTTTCTCGGGCAGGAGAATAGCAATGCCAAGAAACACCGCCGCGGAAGCGAACACCATCATCCCCCGATTGCTACGCCAGCGAAACTGCGGAATTGTCAATTCACCGGATTCACGTTTCCAATCCGAGGTCTCAACCTGCTCGCTTGCCATGATTAAACCACCAGCCCGGTTTTCCCGATCCAACAAGGCCTGAATAGCAACCCGATCCGGCCGATGCTTCCATCGCCAGATTCCCAGCGCCACGGCAACCGGAAGCACTCCGGCGATGGCGGCAACGAGATAATGCGTTGGCCACCACGTAAGAATGCGAACGAGAAGAACCGTCAATCCAAGCGCGAAAAACCACCATGCTGACCACCAGACAATCTGGCGCACGGTCAACAACGCCCAAATGCGTTTTTCGAGTTGTTTGAATTCTTTGGAATCAGAAGGCATCAGAGCGATTAGTCGTTCACAATAGATAGGAGTAAAGTGTTTTAGTCAAGGATCACCGCCCGCCCGTAACCACGTGCGCGGCCGTCCCGGCTTCCGAATCCACGAGTCAGCTCAGATGTAATACATCTTTTCCTTCTCCTGGCCCTGCTCGACGAGTTGTTGAAAATTGATGGCATCCGCCGCTGCATTGGCTTTCGTCTGCATCGCCGCCCACGCGCCGCGAAGTTCCAATGGCGTATTGTCATCGCTCAAAGCGGGTGTATCAAACACTTCGCCATGAATGCAGCGAAGGATATCACCCATTGATATCTCCGCCGGCGGTCGCGCCAAAAGATAACCACCGTCCTTGCCTCGAACACTTTTGACGATTCCGCGCGACTTGAGCTCAATGAGAATCTGCACGAGATAATTCGGTGAAATTCCCTGCTCCTTCGCCAAATCCTCCACGCGCCTTGCCGATCCACTTTCATACACGCGGGCCAACCCCAAAACGGCCCGAGTCGCATAATCACTTTTGACGGTCAGTTTCACCGGCATTCAGCCTATCTGACGAAATCCCACGGGGCAACGCAAAGCGGCACTGCGGGATTTCGTGATTGAGCCTTGGCGTCAATCCGCTATTTAATCTCCCGTGCAACTTGATTTCCTTGATGGCCTGTTTTTGCCGCACCGACGTGGCCAGAAGGAAACGCTTCTCTCCGTTGGCACTCGACTAATCGCCCTGGAATTCTCCCGCAATTCGCGCGCTCGTAATTACATATTGCGACTGACCGCCGACGGTCGGGCGCGCGTGACCATTCCCTGGGGCGGTTCGAAATCCGACGCGTTGGAGTTTGCCAAATCCAAATCAACCTGGCTGGCCGGTCAGCTCGGGCGCCTTTCCCGCCACCCCAGGACCAAACCCTACGGTCCGGGCACACAAATCCTTTTGCGCGGAGAATGGGTTCAACTCGAGGTCGGTGTCGCTGGTGGGAAACAGTTCGTTCGATTCGCGGAAGTTGAACTCGCGCTCGCCAATGGCGTGCATGAACTGCGACAGGTCGTAGAGAATTACCTGCGCAATCTTGCCTGTGCCGAGATTCCTCCATTAGTGATTGAACGCGCGAGACTCCACAATATCCCCATCAAGCAGGTCCAGATACGAAACCAGCGTTCGCGCTGGGGTTCGTGTTCTTCCCGGGGCACCATCAGCCTTAACTGGCGTCTCATTCAAATCCCCGAATTCGTCCGCGACTATCTCATCGTGCATGAACTGATGCACGTTCGGGAAATGAATCACTCAGCCCGCTACTGGGCGCACGTCGCCGACGCAATTCCTGCCTACAAGGAAGCCGAACGATGGTTGAAGAAAAACTCGGTGTTCGTCCGATGAGAAACGCTCGATTGATCAGCACAGGAGCGACGGATGCACACTGATAAACACATTTCCAATCCACGAAATGACTTCGTTTTTTAGTATGAAGACATTCACACCCATTCTCGCCCTTTTCGCCACGCTCATTGCCGCGCCATCCGCGGAACCATTGCCCGGCGCTCGGCGCGTGCTGATCCTTGGGGACAGCATCACCTACGGCGGACAATACGCGACCTACATCGAAGCCTGGTTCGCGACCCGTTACCCCGAACGAAAGATAGAGTTCCTCAACCTCGGTCTGCCCAGTGAAACTGTATCCGGTCTTTCTGAACCGGGTCATGCCGGCGGCAAGTTCCCCAGACCTGACTTGCATGAACGACTCGATCGTGTGCTCGCCGCGGTAAAGCCAGATCTGATTTTCGCCTGTTACGGGATGAACTGCGGAATCTACCACCCGTTCAGCGAAGAACGCTTTGCCGCCTACCGAAATGGCATTCTCAAACTGCGCGAGAAGGCCGCCGCCATCGGCGCCAGGGTCATTCATGTGACGCCGCCCGTCTTCGATCCCCTGCCCATCCGGAAACGAACCAAACCCGCCGGATTGAAGGAATACGTTGGCGGTCCATACGAAGGCTACAATGACGTACTCGACAAATACTCCGAATGGCTGGTTTCCAAACGCGCCGACGGATGGGCCGTGGTGGATCTGCACTCGGCAATGAACACATTCATTGCCGAACAACGGAAGACCAAGCCCGACTTCGCCCTGGCACGCGATGGCGTGCATTGCAACGCCACCGGACACTGGCTCATCGCCCGTGAAATCCTTCGCCACATCGGCGCCACCGATGTTGACGACGCCCATTCCGCTGACGAAATGCTCTCGGCACACCGCGATGGCAAACAGGTGCTCAAGCTAATCTCCGACAAACAGAAACTGCTGAAACTCGCCTGGCTCACCGAAACGAAACACATTCGTCCCGGCATACCAGCGGGGAAACCCGTTCCCGAAGCCACCGCCGAAGCGAAGCAACTCGATGCCAATCTACGCAAGATCGCCGCACCGTTTCCGGGAAAGAAAACCAGTTGGAATGGATTCGACCGCTACCTGTTCCCCGTTAAAGGCAAAACCGTTTCTGTCGTCGTGCCGCACGTGACTGCGACCGGAAAACCGTGGGTCTGGCACGGCGAATTCTTCGGCCACAAACCTGCGCCCGACATTGCCCTGCTGAAGAAAGGATTCCACATCGTCTATCTCAGCGTCTCGAGCATGCTCGGCTGCCCGCAGGCAGTGGCGCACTGGAATGACCTCTACGCCGAACTCACAAAAGAATACGGCTTCGGAAAGAAGCCAGCGTTGGTTGGCCTCAGTCGCGGTGGCCTCTACTGCTACAATTGGGCGATTGTAAATCCGGACAAAGTTTCCTGCATCTACGGTGACGCACCCGTATGCGATTTCAAAAGCTGGCCCGGTGGATTCGGCAAGGGAAAGGGCAGCAAACGCGATTGGGACCTGGTGATGA
>CALBIE010000783.1 GCA_937893495.1 uncultured Verrucomicrobiales bacterium
TCATCGTTCTCAGTGGTTTGTTTTGCCGGCAGATGTTGTGTCAGACAAGGATCGACGCTGTTCGGATTCTCGTTACCTCTATCGGTTCGATCATCTTCATTCTGTTTGGTCTTTCACTCGTTTCGATTGCAGATCCATATCCCGCTCCATTGCCTTGGTATACGGCATATGGATTAATTCTTTGGGTTTTCGCAAAGACTCTTTGGGGTCCCTTTTGGTTGGGTGCCACATTTGCAGACTTTGCCCTGCGGCGTGGCAAACCAATGGAGCAAACCGAGTAGGCCGTTTTCTGCCATGAGCGAATCGATGTTGGACGTTATCGGTAAATCGCTTGGCGGCTCACCTGCGTTCGAAACCAGCGATAATATGAACATGAAAGTTGTGATGCTTGCCGCAGTGGTCTCGGTCCTGATCTCTTGCGTCAAGTCCGAGACCAAAATCTCCGTCATCGGTGCGGAGGTGACAGAAGCAGGAATCTACAGCGCCCAAGTTGTCAAAGAGTTCAGCACTCCCGGTGTTGTCGGAGGAACGAACCAGGGTCTTGATGCATTCACATTGGTTCAGGCCACCACGAATATTCCTGCCCGTGTTGGCACGCGGTTCGGATTTCGATACACCATCCACGGAACACATTCGAACGTTCCGATCGTTCTCACAATGGTTGCCGAGCATCCTCCGCTCAAAGACCCGAAGTCGGGAAAGACGCAGTCGAGAGACGAGTATGAGCTTCATTCATGGATTGGCCGAACATACACGTCTTACTCGTTTGATGAAGAGTGGGAGTTGATTCCCGGCAAGTGGAGATTCGAAGTCTGGCACAAGGGTCAGAAACTTTGCGAGCAGTGCTTTTTGGTCGTCCCAGATACCATGCAAAAAAGTTCGAACGAGATTGGTGCAGTGAACGGGAGTCAGCCATCTCGCACAGCGACAAATCGAACCTCATCGACCCCAAGTTCCCGTCGTTGACCTATGTGTAGCTGCTGAGTTAATGAAAGCGATACTACGACTTGCGCCGTTGCTGCTCCTTTGCGCGTGCCAGCACACCCCTCCGACGTCACCGGGCCGTGGCGATGCGGGCGCATTCATTGTTCAATTGGCACGTGAGTTTGGAGATCGCAAACCGCTCACCGATGATCTTCCCGCCATTGATGCGCCCTGGCATTACGAGGTTACAGACATGGTGGTCGTTGTCCATCTGCCCGCGTCCAGCTTCCCTTCAGTTGAGCGGGTTCTCCGGCTGGCTTTTGGTCCTCCGACCATGGGCCCTTCTCCCACTACGGACGGGGGATTGATGGGCATTTACCGACGGACCGCAAAGGGTGGCGGCATACTCTTCTCCCACAACATAGAGGAGACAGAGGTCGGGATAGTGATGCCATTATCTCGCGAGGAATCTCTGGAGATGTTGGATCAGATTTTTCAGTCGGAGGAATTCCGACGAGTCCGCGACTGCCGAGTCGGTGGAGGCGAACCGCCGGTGCGCATTTACGTCGTTGACGATTGATTGAGTTGGTTGGATGCCGAATTCGTCTGATTCTCACGATTTGCCGGAAATGATGAAATTTGGCAATCTACCCAATCTCGATGAAATCGCGCCTGACCATTCTTTTCGTTTTCCTCCCGTTCCTCGCCCCGGCGGCGGATGAGTTGCGGTTCAATCGCGACATCCGTCCTATTCTCTCAGACAACTGTTTCGCCTGCCACGGGTTCGACCAGAAAAAGCGCAAGGCGAAGCTCCGGCTGGACACGGCGGAAGGTGCGTTCGCCGAACGTGATGGCACCCGGCCGATCGTTCCGGGCAAGCCCGAGGCCAGCGAGGTCTTGCGTCGAATCGACTCCCTGGATCCGGACGAAGTCATGCCACCGCCGGAGTCGCACAAGTCCCTGACTCAGCCGCAGAAGGAAACGCTCAGGCGCTGGATCGCGCAGGGGGCGAAGTTCGAACAACACTGGTCGTTCGTCAAACCCCGTAAACCCGCTGTCCTGAAAATCCCCGGTGTCGCCAATCCGATTGATGCCTTTCTTCAGGCGCGCCTCAAAAAGGAAAATCTTGCTCCCGCGCCGTTGGCGGATCCGGCCACGTTGATTCGTCGGGTGACCCTGGATCTCACCGGTCTTCCACCCACGCTGGCGGAAGTCGATGCGTTTCTCGCGGATCAATCCCCAACGGCGTGGGAGAAGCTCATTGATGGCCTGATGAGTCGGGTCACTTATGGCGAACACATGGCCCGTTATTGGCTCGACCTCGCGCGTTACGCCGACACGCATGGTCTTCACCTCGACAACGAGCGGTCCATGTGGCCGTATCGCGACTGGGTCGTCCGCGCGTTCAACGACAACCTGCCGTTCGACGACTTCACACGCTGGCAGTTGGCCGGTGATCTTCTCCCAAAGCCGACCCGTGACCAGCAGATTGCCTCGGGCTTCAATCGCTGCAACGTCACGACCAGTGAAGGCGGCAGCATTCAGGAGGAATGGGTTTATCGGTATGCCGTGGATCGGACGTCCACGGCAGTTGAGGTTTGGATGGGTCTCACCGCCGGCTGCGCCGTCTGTCACGACCACAAGTTCGATCCGCTTTCCACCCGGGAATATTATTCGCTCTACGCCTTTTTTCACAGCGCGGCGGATCCCGCCATGGACGGCAACAAAATCGACACGCCGCCAATTCTCCGCCTCACTTCCGCCAAAGACAAAAAACGAAGTGTCGAACTGGATGGTTTGATTGCCGACGTTGACCGCCGCATCAAGGTGGCGGTGTCCGACATCCAGTACATAGATCCCGCGTCACTCAAGCCACCGCCGGCGGAGCGAGTCGCGGAAGAGGTCTGGTTCGAGGATGGCTTTCCCAAAGGCGTGAAACCGCAGGCCTCCGGCGGTCCACCACTCAAGCTCATCACCCGCAAGGAAGGCCCGGTGTTCAGTGGCAGTCTTGCGCTCAAGCGCACCTCGAAAAGTGCGGTAAGTCAGGATTTCTTTTCCGGCGATGCCACGTTCACGGTTCCGGCCAAGGGCAAATTTTTCGTGCATTGTTTCCTCGACGCGGATGATCCGCCGGAAACCATCATGGTGCAGTTTCATATGGACGGCTGGAAACATCGCGCTGTCTGGGGCGCTCAGGAAAAGATTGGTTTTGGAAAACCCGGCACGACGGAAAAAGTCTTCATGGGTTCGCTTCCAAAGACGGGTGAATGGACACGACTGGAGTTCGACGCCGCCAAACTTGGCCTGAAGGCCGGCACGAAGGTCACCGGTTACGCCTTCACCCAATTCTCCGGCACGGTCACGTGGGATCATTTTGGCGTGGCATCCACCACCAATCCGGCGACTGATCCCGTGTGGTCCTGGGAAGTCTGGAAAAAGCAGAATCAAGGCAAGCGCAATAACGATATTCCCGAAGGACTGCGCCAACTGGTTCGCGGCAAGCCGGCGAAGGATTGGAGCGAAGCCGAGAGCAAGCAGGTGCATAATTTCTGGTTGGGTAATGTTTACGCCGGTGCCCGGGAGGTTCTCGATCCGTTGGAAGCTGAGAAGGCGCCTTTCGCGAAGGAAAAGGCGGACATCGAGAAGGAGACGCCCTTCACCTTTGTGATGGCGGACCTGCCCAAGCCGCGCGAGAGCTTTGTCATGGTCCGGGGGCAATACGACAAACCCGGCGAGAAAGTGACGCGGAATGTGCCGGGCTTTCTTCCGCCGTTGCCAAAGAAAACCGCCGGCGATTACGACCGGCTCGATCTCGCCAACTGGCTGGTGAGCGACGACCATCCATTGACGGCGCGGGTCGCGGTCAATCGCCTCTGGCAGCAGTTCTTCGGCACGGGCATTGTCAAGACGAGCGCGGATTTTGGTTCCCAGGGCCAGCCGCCCAGTCATCCGGAACTCCTTGATTGGCTGGCCCGGCAGTTCATCGAGGATGGTTGGGACATTCAACGCTTCATCAGGCGCATCGTCACCAGCCATGCTTATCGGCAGAGCTCCCGCATCACGCCGGAGATGACGGAACGCGATCCAGAAAATCGTTTGCTGGCGCGTGGCCCGCGCTTCCGGCTCGATGCGGAAATCCTCCGCGACCAGGCGCTTTTCGTCAGTGGTCTCCTGATTCCCACCCTCGGCGGGCAGGGCGTCAAACCCTACCAGCCGCCGAACATTTGGGAACCCGTCGGATTCGGCAGCAGCAACACCCGTTACTACAAGCAGGATTCCGGCGATGCGCTTTACCGTCGGAGCCTCTACACCTTTCTCAAACGCACCGCTCCGCCGCCGTTCATGAGCAGCTTTGATGCGCCGAACCGCGAACAGAGCTGTCCCGTTCGCGGCCGCAGCAACACTCCGCTACAGGCGCTCCAACTCATGAACGACATTCAGCATGTCGAAGCCGCGCGCAATTTCGCGCAGCGCATCGTCAAGCAAGGCGGTGCCACGGCGAACGACCGCCTTCACTGGGCATGGCGCACGGTCACCGCCCGCGAGCCGGCCGACGACGAAGCGCGAATCGTTCTCGATACGTTGAACAAGCATCTGGTGCGTTATCGCGCGGATACGAAGGCCGCTGCCGAACTCATCAACTACGGGGAAAGTAAACCGGACAAAGCTCTGAACCCATCCGAATTCGCCGCGTGGACGATGGTTGCCAACCTCTTGCTCAACCTTGACGAGGTCGTGAACAAAAACTGAAATCGCCATGAATCCCGCCCATCTGTTTCATCAACTGCAAACCCGCCGCCGCTTCTTTGAAGGCGCCGGACTCAAACTCGGCGGCATCGCCCTTGCCAATCTGGTCGGCCGAAACCTCACGGCGGCGCCCACTCGCGGTCAGAATGTGCACCCGGCGTTGCCCGGTTTCCCGCATTTCGCGCCGAAGGCCAAACACATCATTTATCTCCATTTGAACGGTGCTCCTTCGCAATTGGATCTGTTCGACTACAAACCGCAATTGCACGAACACTTCGACAAGGAACTGCCCGATTCAATCCGCAACGGCCAGCGCATCACGACGATGACCAGCGGTCAGTCGCGTTTTCCCGTCGCGCCGAGTCGATTCGCTTTCAAGCAATGCGGCCAGGCCGGCATCTGGATGAGTGAACTTGTGCCGCACATGCGGGAAATTGCCGACGATATCACCATGATCAAGTCGGTTCACACTGATGCCATCAACCACGATCCCGCCTGCACGTTTGTGATGACCGGCAGCGAGGTACCGGGCAAACCCAGCCTCGGTTCCTGGATCAGCTACGGTCTGGGCAACGCCAGCCAGGATCTGCCGGCCTTTGTCGTGTTCACCCCGACTTTTCCGAAAGCCAGCCAGGCTCAGGCGCTTTTCACCCGCATGTGGAGCAGTGGATTTCTCCCGACCAAATATGATGGCGTGGCGCTTCGCGGCTCGGGCGATCCGGTGCTCTATGTGAAGAATCCTCCGGGCGTGAATGCCGGCGATCGGCGAACCATGCTCGACGCGTTGAACCGCCTCAATCAAAAGACGTGGCAACGTTTCGGTGACCCGGAAACCCAGACCCGCATCACCCAGTACGAAATGGCGTTTCGGATGCAGTCCAGTGTTCCGGAACTCACCGACCTCGGTTCTGAAAGCAAGGCCACGCTTGAAATGTACGGTCCCGAAGTCACCAAGCCGGGCACCTACGCGCACTCCGCCATCCTTGCCCGCCGCCTGGTCGAGCGCGGCGTCCGGGTGGTTCAGGTTCTGCACCGCGGCTGGGATCAGCACGGCAATCTTCCCAATCTCATCAAGGGTCAATGCATGGACGTCGATCAACCCACGGCTGCACTGCTCAAAGATCTCAAGGGTCGTGGTCTGCTCAATGACACGTTGATCGTGCTGGGCGGTGAATTTGGCCGCACCGTTTATTCCCAGGGCAAGCTGACCAAGGAGAATTACGGGCGGGATCATCATCCGCGCAACTTCTGCATGTGGATGGCCGGGGGCGGCATCAAGGCCGGCATGACTTATGGCGAGACGGATGATTTCAGTTACAACGTCACCGAATCACCGGTTCACCTGAACGAGTTGAACGCCACGATCCTCCATTGCCTCGGCATCGATCATCGCCGGTTCTCGTTTCCGTTTCAGGGACTCGAACAGCGACTCACCGGCGTCGAGGAAGTTGATGTGGTGAACGACATCCTCGCGTAGCGGCGCGGCGAAGCCGCAATCAAAGGGGAGCGCGCCCGCCTCGGGCGCTGTTTTCCGCGCCCTCACGGAAAACCCGGTCGCACCGAAACGATCCAAACGTTTTTGTCAGTCTCGCACGCAAGACGCTGGCCGCGAGGCGCGGCCAGCCACACCCGAGGCGGGTGTGCTCCCCCAATTTAGGAATTCGGGTTGAATTGAAGGTGATTCTACTCCCGATCACGTGCACTGTCTCTGAATCACCGAATCGCGTTATGAAAATGAAACTTCACGAAATCATTGTGTCAGCGGCCGGGATTGCGGTCATCCTCAATTGCCTGCCACCCGGAACGGATGCCGTTGCGGCTGAGCGATTGTCGAATCCCGATGAGTCAGCCGTGGCAAGACTGGAAGCCCGCGTTGTTGCAGTAGAAAAGTACCTCGGCACCACGCGCATTCGCGTCTCCAATCTAAATTCGATTGTCAGCCGAATCGATGATATTGAGCGGAAGACGCGGATGGAGGGGATGACAACACCGGCGGATCGATCGAGCAACAATCTTTTGGATATCAGCCGGCTGAAGCTCGACGCGGAAGCGGCCCGGCGCGGTATTCAAAGTCTGGAAACGAAGGTGTCTTCCCTCGTGAATGAGGCAACCCGAACCCGGAACTCGATTTCCACGTCGATGCGGGCGCAGGAAATGACCACGGTGCAGCGGGAACTGGCGAATCTCCAGCGGCAGGTGGACCGGATCGAGTCGAAACGCTAAGGCATCATTCCCCATCGGCTGCCTTGCCGCTACTGACCATTTCAAACCGGTTCCCGAAAGCGGCTAAGCACAACCCTATTCTGAAAAACAGCGTCATCGCATTTTTTGATTCGTAAAACCCCGACCGCTCAGGCGAATAATTGGCGCATAGAAGTACCGAGTCCGTTTGCCACATTCGCAATCTACCGCCTCGACACATTTGTGACATGAACATCAAAGAATATCAGAACAGAATATTTGCGAACGAATTGACCTCCGGATGGATTGCGGGACGCGCACCGATGCGGATATTTCTGAGCCTCATACTGCTGTGCCTGTTTCATCCTGGCGGCGCAAACGCCGCGCCCAGGACGGTGCGTCTGTTGACCGTCGGCAATAGTTTCGCGGACAATGCGTTGACTTATCTTCCGCAGATTGTCGAAGCAGCCGGGCAAAAGTTGATTGTTGCCCGCGCGAACCTGGGCGGTTGCTCGTTGGAACGGCACTGGAGGCATGTCGCCGCGCACGAGGCAGATTCGGCCAGCAAGGAAGGGTCACCGTATTCCAAGGGAAAAAATTCATTGGCGCAGCTTCTGGCAAAGGAAAAGTGGGACTTCATCACGATTCAGCAGGTCAGCATTAAAAGCCATGACCTGAGCTCCTACTATCCGTATGTCCGGGATCTGCATCGTTACATCAAGGAGCGGGCACCCGATGCGAAGATCATGGCGCATCAGATCTGGGCCTATCATACGATCTCGAAAGAATTGGGTGTCGAGGTCGTTCCGAGTGGCGATGCGATGTTCCTGGCGGATAGCGATTCCAAGTGGGGATACCGACCGGATACGAGTTTCAATTTCGAAACAGCGAAACCTCCGGCGTTGCTGCGGCAAAGTCATTCCCTGCACACGGGTTGGTCCTGGAGAAAGGAAAAGGATGGCACAAGCAAACTTCGCATGGATGGGCATCACGCCAGCAAAGCCGGGAAATACCTGCTCGGCTGCGTCTGGTTCGAGGTGTTCTACGGAACGAGCGCGGTGGAGAACACCTTTGTGCCCGAGGGACTGGATTCGAAGTATGCGAAATTCCTGCGACTCACTGCGCATCAAGCGGTCGCCGGGCTGAAGGCCGACAAATGAAGCGCGGAAACGAACGGACACTCCCCGACTCATGTTTAATAAAAATCTTGCCGCGCTGATTGGTCTGTTCGCTGTGGTCAACCTTCATGGGGCGGCTCAGCGCCCGAATATCGTCGTAATTCTCAGCGATGATTTTGGCTATGGCAGTGCGGGTTGTTACGGCGCGGATAAGAAACTGGTTCAGACACCGAACATTGATCGACTGGCCAGTGAGGGACGCCGCTTCACGGATGCCAACGCACCGGCATCCGTCTGCACGCCGACGCGGTACGCATTGCTGACGGGACGTTACTGCTGGCGCACACGACTGAGTTACGGTGGTGTGGTGAACACGTTTGATCCGCTGTTGATTGAACCAACGCGCCCGACCCTCGCATCGCTGCTGAAGGGGTACGGATACCGCGCGGCAATGATTGGGAAATGGCATCTTGGCTACGGGACCGCGCCGCGCGTGGATTACACGAAGGAATTGAAACCCGGCCCGTTGGAACTCGGATTCGATTATCAATTCGCGGTTCCACAGAATCACAATGACAAGACGCGTGTCTTCGTCGAAGACCATAAAGTCTTCGGATTGCGCTCAACGAAACTCAAACCAACGCCAGCCAAAGTCGGTCTCGATGCGCCGGAGCGCGATGATCCGCTTACAATGTCCGACTTGACGGACCGCGCGGTGGACTGGCTCAAAAAACAATCGAAGACATCGTTCTTTCTCTATTTCGCCCCGGTGGCGGTGCATGAATTGATCACGCCTTCCGCGCATGCAGCCGGGACGAGCAAGGCCGGGCCCTATGGCGATTTCATTCACGATCTCGACCTGAGCGTGGGTCGCATTCTGGGTGCCCTGGATGATTTAAAATTAGCCGGTGACACACTGGTGATTTTCACCAGCGACAACGGCGGTGTCGTAACGGAGACGCTTAAAAGCAAGACGCAGACGTTGGCATTGAAGTCGGGTCTGAATATCAACGGCAACCGGCGCGGTGGTAAGCACGACGTGTGGGAAGGTGGTTTCCGGGTGCCGTTCGTCGTTCGTTGGCCCGGGCGTGTGCCGGCTGGAACGACGAGTGGTGAAACGATTGGTCTGGTGGACGTGTTCGCAACGCTGGCTGCGATCATTGGTGACCAGTCGCTCGATTCGCCCGGCACGGCACCGGACAGTTACAACGTACTGCCCGCGTTCGTCGGCGAACCCGGCGCGAAATCGTTGCGGCCCGACATTATTCTCCAGAGTGCCAATGGCGTGTATGCCATTCGCAGCGGCGCGTGGAAATGGATCGAGGGAGTGCCGTCGGTCAAGGCGGGGAAAAAGTTGCCGGGCAAGTTCGGTCCCAAGGCCGATCAGTTCAGGCCGCAGCTCTATAACCTGCGCGAGGATCCAGGCGAGACGAGCAATGTCGCTTCGCAAAATCCGCAAGTCGTCAAACGCCTTTCGGCTTTATTGCGCAAGTACCGTCAGCAGGGTTTTAGTCGTCAGTAGCGCGTAGGCGGGTTGAAAACCATGAAACAATTACTGCCAATCCTGTTCTTTCAAATCGGTGTGGCGACGATGCTGTCCGCCGCGGAATCCATCAGGCCCAACGTGATTTTTATGATGGCGGACGACATGGGCATGGGCGACACGAGCGCCTACCAGGACTTTACCGGCAACCGCGATCACGAACAGCTTCACACCCCGCAGATGGATCGGTTGGCGAGGATGGGCGTGCGGTTCACCGATGCGCATACGCCGTCATCGCGTTGTTCGCCGACGCGTTATGGATTGCTGACCGGGCGGTATCCGTGGCGCAATCGTCTCAAGCATTGGGTGCTCTTCGGCGTGCAGGGCGATCCGATGATCGAAGCTGATCGTCCGACACTGGCAACGTTGTTTCGCGAAAGCGGTTATGCCACAGCCATGGTGGGCAAGTGGCACGTTGGCTTGCGCTACACTCAATCGAACGGAAAGCCCGCTGCGGGATGGGACGATGCGGATCTGACGAAACCGCTGGCTGTTTCGCCGATGGATCACGGTTTCAATTACGCGCGGTTTACCTCACGTTCGCATGGGACGTCAGGTCCGGATGCCGGGAAGTCGAGTGTGTCCGCCGGCAAAAAGGGAAAGAAGAAGAAGAAAAACACCGCCAAGGTCAACGGTCCGCAACAATCGGTCGGTCCGGGACACATTCACGGCCGCATCGCCATCGGCGCGACCGGCGAAGGGAAGAAACTTGTCAGCGAAGGTCCGAATGCCTACGTGCTTTCGAAACTCGGCAGCCGGCACTCCGATCATGCCATTGAATTTCTCGACGATCATGTTTCCAGTAAGGCATCGCAAACTAGGCCTTTCTTTCTCTACTACCCGGCCAACTCCAATCATGGCCCCTACACGCCGGACAAATCGATTGACGGCAAGCGGGTTGCCGGTGCTGCTCGAACGGTTGCTGGCGGGCCGATGGATTCTCGCCACGATTTTATTTATGAGAACGACGTGGCGCTGGGCCGGTTGTTGGATTACCTGACCAGCACCGACGACCCGCGGCGACCCGGAAAGAAGCTGGTTGAGAACACGATTGTTGTATTCACCAGTGACAACGGTGCGGAGAAGAACAGTGACATCGCGACCGGGCCCTTTCGCAGTCACAAAGGTTCGGTCTATGAAGGCGGCCATCGCGTCCCGTTCATCGTGTCGTGGCCAGCCGGCCGCGTGGGCAATGGGGATGCAGCGTCTCCAGGCAAAACCAGTGATGCGCTCATCGGGCTGATTGACATGTACGCCACCTTTGCGGAAGTGCTTGAGCGGGAATTGCCCGATTGGCGCACAGGTGAAAAAGGAGCGGAAGATAGCCTGAGTGTATTGAGCGCCTGGCGCGGGAATCCTATTCCGAATCGACCACTTTTTTTCAATGATCACAGCGAAGCGAAGGACCATGCTGCCGCAGCAATTCGGTTGGACGCGCCGGTGATCGACGGGCGGAATTTACCCGGCAAATGGAAACTGTTTTTTGATGCCGCGCTGTTACGCAAGGGCGAGGCCAATCCCATCGAACTGTTCGACCTCGCCACGGATTCCCGGGAAAAGGTTGATTGGTTGGATGAAAGTGAACTAGCGCCTCTCGTCAAACATCTCACGAAAATGGCCCTCCTGCATCGAAACGCCGGCGGCCACCGGATGGCGGATTCCGCGCCCGCGCAGCGAATTGTTTTTGACTGGGTCACCGATGGCGAAAAGCAAGTCGGCAACGACACGCTTCAATCTGGCGTAAAAAGAAATTTCAGCGGGAAATCGGCCAATGGCGTCTCGGTGCAAACAACCGCGAAAGGCGGGCCGAAGGTGACCATGACAGTCACTGGCACTCGGTCCAAAGGCACATTTGCACCGAATGAACGCGGCCTCGGAATCAAGGGCGGAAAATTTGAGCAGGTGGATGACGGAGAAGCGTTGCTGATTCATTTTGATCGGGATGTGCTGATCGAATCCGCCGCCATCGTCGCCGGCAACGGCGTGACCGGCGGATTTTATCGGGTAGGCGACAAGGCCCCGCTGGCGATCTATTGCGTGGACGGCGACATCGATTCGAACGATCAATCAGGAATCCTCAGCGACATCGGCGTGTTGAAGAAAGGCGAGACGCTGCGATTGGACAGCAGCCCCCATCTCGGCGTGGAAACACCCGGCCGCTGGCGGTTGGCGCAATTGACCGTGCGGGTGTTGGTTGAATGATCGCCGGAATCGTCATGCTAAGAATGAATGGGACGCGAACGGCTGGTTTCATGTAAACTGCGTTCCTTTATCGCGTTTGATAGGTTGTAGGCGGGTGCCCGCACCTGGCGCAATCAGAATTCAAGGGTTCCTCGACACATGCAATGAACGCCCGGCGTGGGGCAGGTCTCCCGACCCGCCGGTTCCGACCTCTCTGAGGTCGAGATGCCCCGCCCGGCATCCACCAAAAGTGTCGAGGAACCAATTCAAGATGACCCGAACGCCGGGTGAGGGCACCCGGCCTACCTTTCGAGATAAATTCGGCTGGAGCGATTCTCAGAAGAAATTTCCGTTTGACAGCCGGACGGTTTGTCCTATTGTCCTATGACAATCGTTAAACGCCATGATCCTCACCATTAACTACAAATCCGGCAAGCCGCCTTATCTGCAGATTGTGGAGCAGATCCGGCACGCGGCCGCTTCCGGGGCGTTACAGCCGGGTGAGGCGGTGCCGACAATTCGGGCTCTGGCGGAGCGGTTGGAGGTGAACCGCAACACGGTGGCCAAGGCCTACCTGGAGTTGGACCGCGCCGGAATCATCGAGACGCGAACGGGGAGCGGGAGCTTTGTACGAGAGAATCAATCGGGACTGAAAAAGGCCAATCGCGAGGAGATTGTCGGCGAGGCACTGGACGAGGCGATTGTGAAGGCGCGGCAGGTCCAGATCGACGACGACGATTTGCGCCGACTGCTGGACCGGCGAATCAAGGAGTTTCAGAAACAAGGCAAACCAAAGTAACGGAGACACGTCATGGAAAAACGCACACCTGTCATTCAAGTCACCGATCTCCACCGCGCCTATGGCAAGCTCGACGCGGTCAACGGTCTCAACCTGTCCGTTCAGCCCGGTCGCTGTTACGGATTCTTCGGGCGCAACGGAGCGGGCAAAACCACGACGATCAGTTGCCTGCTGAATCTGCTGCGTCCCCAGAGCGGTTCCGTCCGCCTGTTCGGGATGTGCCCGGAGAAGGACGAAGTCGCGGTGAAGTCGCGCCTGTCATGGGTGCCGGACACGATCGCCTTTTATCCCTGGATGCGGATTCACTCCTACTTCTCCTATCTGGCTTCGCTGCGCCAGAAATGGAACCGGCAACTTGAGGGGGAGCTGGTGGCGCGCTTCGATCTCGATCCCTCGCGCAAGGTCAATTCACTCTCCAAGGGAGAAAAAATGCAGGTGGCCCTGATCGGCGCGATCTGTCCGGAACCCGAGCTGCTCCTGCTGGACGAACCGACCTCCGGCCTCGATCCGGTGGTGCGCAAGGAGTTCATCAAGACCGTCATTGGTGCCTATCAGGATGGCGATCCAGAGAACCGCACGGTATTCGTCTCCACTCATTTGATCACGGAATTCGAGGGATTGATCGATGAGTTCACCGTCATTGAAAAGGGGCGGGACATTCTCACCACGACGACGGAGGAAGCGAAGAATCGTTACCAGAGAATCGTCGCCCGGTTTACCGATGAGAAAGTCAATCTCGATGCGATTTCGTGCCTGGAAGTGAATCGTGAAGGTCGGGAGATTGAGGTGATTTGCAACGGGAATTCCAGTGATGTCTTCGAACAGCTCAAGGCCTTGAAGCCGGAATCCCTCGAACGTGAAACGCTGCGCCTGGAAGACATATTCCGGGCGCAGGTAAAGGCGGAAAGGCAAAACGATGAGCCCAAGACTGTTTAAAGAGATTCGTTCCCTGTTACCCCTCGTTGCGGTGGGCGCGGCCGCCCTCGCGAGTTGCGCGGCGTTGGACGATGGACCCCGTCTCAGGCTCGCGACCGGGATCTATTGTCTCCTTTGCGCGGTCGTCGGCATCGGGGCTATGGGGTTCGAGATGCTGAACGGAATGCATCTCCAGATGCTGACTCAACCGGTGGCTCGCGAATCGTTCTGGCGGGACAAGCTACTCGTGCAAGGGGCTGCGCTGCTGGCGCTCGGCGCGATTTACGGCTGGGTCGTGCGCGGCATCGATGTGGAGTTCTACACCTTGCCCGGGATACAGGATACGATGTCGCTCGCCGCGATCGCCCCGCTGGCGGCGTTCGGCTGCGGGTCGGCGCTGGTGTTGCTGGTCCGCCATGTGCAGGGAGCGTTCTGGCTGTTGATCGGCGTCGGATTTGGAGTGCAAGTCGTGATTGAGGCGTGCTGGCCGATTGATTATTGGGAGTGGCGGTTTCACGCGTTAATCATCGGCTTCAGCGTGCTGGCAGCGTTCGGCTGTTGGTTTGGACGAAAGCAGTTCCTGACTTTCCAGAGGTATTCGGCTTTGGAGGGACTGGTTTCCGTGGGAAGCGGAAATACGCGGGACGGGACCGTTGCCCAACCGACCCGGATCGCCAGTTCAACCCTGACCCTGTTTCGAAAGGAATTCAGCCTGCAGGCGATCAATCTTCTCGTATTCGTCGCGGCATTCCTGGCGGGTTTTTTACTGGGCGACTATCAGCGACACGCCGGCTGGGCCCTGATGAAGGATTTTGTTTGCCTGCTCCTCCCCGCCTTTGTCGGTGCGGCCTCGATTTGCGAGGAGCGCCGACTCGGATTGCACCATTGGCACATCACACTGCCACCGAAACGGATCAGCCAGTTGGCCGTGAAGGTGACGGCCTGTCTGGGAATGGCCTTGGGATTGGGGCTGGCAATTTATGCGGGCTTGGCCTGGATCGCGCCCGATGCGAGTACACACGGGCTGCTGGTTGACCTGCCGATCGGGACCTACGCCGCGTATGCTGTGGTGGCAACGTTGCTTGGAATTTTCGTGTCGTCCGTGTCGCGGCATTACGTGCAGGCGGCGGCGCTTGCCTGTCTGTTGGCGGCGGGGTTGACTATCCTTTACCCGAGGGTGGTGGATTGGGTCATTGGCGAATACGGCGCGGTCGGAAGTGAGGCATTGTTGGCCCGGATCGGGTTGCCGGTGCTGGTCTGCTTTGCCCCATGGCAGGCGTATCGGAATTACGGATCGATTGAAACATCCGGGACGTTGATGACGCGGAGCATTGCCTATTTGCTGCTTACACTGGGCGGCGTGATGGTTGTCACGGCGGTGATATACCATCGCGGCTGGGAACTGCTTTCGCCATCGAAGGTTGGACCGGCGACGGTTGCAATCGAAAAAGTTTCATCCCTGTTCAGCCATTTGAATGACGGCGTGACCCTGGATGCTTACGGAAGGTTGTGGAAGGTGGACTGGGATGACTCTGATTCCAGAAAGGGCGGTCCTGTCATTCCGAAATTCACCCGCTTTGGAACGGACGACGATTGGGTAAAGCTGATGCATACCAGTTATTATGGATTTGGTCACGGTGCCCTCAAATCCGACGGAACGTTCTGGACATTCGCCAGCTCGAGGAATGATCCGCGTCTCAAGCAAAAATTCCCTGAAAAATTCCCGGCTGAGCCAATGAATGCGACGCCAGGGTTCCGGTGGCGGGATGTTTGCCGCATGAATGCCCATTGGAACGGCATTCGCGACGACGGGACCTTGTGGGCCTGGGACGCCAATCGTAACGCCGGCTTCGGTCTCACGAATCGGCCCGAACCTCGGCAGATTGGAAAGGACAACGACTGGAGGCAAGTCCTGGGCGTAGGCTGGGACCCCAGTCTGGCCATCAAGAACGATGGCACGGTCTGGGAATGGGGCGAGCTCTGGATCCACCAAAACTACGGGAGCGAACCGCGACCGAATGCGGCGATGGCCTCGCTCAAGGTCCGGCGCGCTCGGGCTTTGTGGGGAATAATGATCGCTGAGGTGATGGATGGAAGTGTCGTCGCGATGCGACCAGAAGGCTTTGAATGGAGATGGGTTGAACCGATCACGCACCTGAGCCAACCCCTCCATGCGGGCGGGCATGACCGAGGACTTGAACAGGTTAGGGTAATTGATCCCGGCGTTAACTGGACCACGTTGGATCGAAGTTGGTATGGAGAGATTTTGATCCCTCTCAAAAGAGGAGAACTCTGGAATTACTCAGGTGTGCGGGGAGCATTCGGGCAGCCGGGGGTGCGGATTGCCGGGGGAACGGATTGGCTGCTCGAGACGCAGATGTCGAACATCGAGTGGTTGGGACTCAAACACGACGGCAGCATCTGGTATTGGTCGCACTTGAACAGCGTCAGTTCCCATTACCCGTTTAATTTCGAAGGCAAGCCTGCCACGCCATCGAAAGACCTCATCATCCCCCGCCGCTTCCGCCCGGTCAAAATCGGCATGCTGGATGAGCGGGTATTGGTCCCGGGGAACTGATTGGCGCGGCGCAACCGCAGGGGAGCACGCCCGCCTCGGGCGTTGGTTTGCGCGCCCTCGCGCAAACGCCTCGGCGATGGCGCAAGTCCAGACCCGGCAAGAAAAGATAGCCCGGCGGTTCCGCAAGACAGCGCGGTCCAATGTCCCTGGCGAGGGCGCCAGGGACGACGCCCGAGGCGGGCGTGCTCCCCAAATCTTGTCGCCGCAACAAAAATCGGCGTGATTGCAACAGAGATTCATTTCTGCCGACCCTATTCCTATGTTGATTAACCGTTTGGAGCATTGTTGCTGACACGATTTTCGGTATGGTCTGGATCGAATTCATGACTCAAGAGAGCTCCCAATGCACGCCTGAGACAATGCCCGATCCTGAAGGTGTGTTCCGGGCCCGCTTCGGCCGAAAACCGGGTTGGATCGCGGCGGCTCCGGGGCGTGTTAACTTGATTGGTGAGCATGTCGATTACAATGACGGGCTGGTGCTCCCGATGGCCATTGACCGATCCTGCCACGTTGCTGGCGGACCAAATGATTCGAACGAGTTTGTAATCTATTCAGCGCAGCGCGATGAGGAGGCGCGGTTTTCGTTGGACGATATGAGCCCGGAGCCTACCGGGAGTTTTGGGGACTATTTCCGCGGCATCATTGCCGGATTTCAAACTCGTGGACACGAGGTGCCTGGTTTTCAAGCGGCGCTATCCTCAGATGTTCCAATCGGAAGCGGATTGAGCAGCAGCGCCGCGTTGGAGGTGGCGGCCGCGACATTCATTGAAGCGATGCTTGGCATAGAATTGGCGCCGCTTGAAAAGGCTTTGCTGTGCCAGCAGGCCGAACAAAAATTTGTCGGCGTGCCGTGCGGATTGATGGATCAATATGCCAGCGTGTTCGGAAAATCCGATCAACTCATCCTGCTCGATTGCGAAACGGAGGAGTCCCGATACGTTCCCTTTGACGATCCGGCTGTCGGCGTGCTGGTGATCAATTCCAACGTTCATCACCAGCTCGACGACGGTCAGTATGCCCTGCGGCGGCAACAGTGCGAAGCGGCGGCGGCGCGATTGGGGCTCCTGTCGCTGCGCCATCTATCGCCCGAGGATTTTGAAAACCGTTCGGCGGAACTGGAACCAATCGAACTCCGACGCGTTCGACACGTGATCTCGGAGAATGAACGAACCAAAGCCGCCGCCGAAGCCATTGCCCGGCGCGATTGGCGCCTCACCGGGGACTTGATGTTTCAAAGTCATTCGTCATTGCGTGATGATTACCAGGTAAGTTGTGACGAACTCGACGCCATTGTCGAACTCTGCCGGACGATTGGCGAGGAAGGTGGCGTTCATGGTTGCCGGATGACCGGCGCGGGTTTTGGCGGGTGCGCCATTGCCCTGATTCGCGCGGATCAGACGGACATCATTGCCGCGCGCGTGAGCGAGGAGTATGGGCGACTCACGGGTATCAAACCAACGTTGTTTACCACTCGTCCGGCCGAAGGCGCTCGGGTAATCGGATGACCGGGAAGATCGAGTATGACAACTGAACCACGGAAAACACGGAGCACGCAGGAACGGGAGATGACCAGAATCAGACGAAACAAACGCTTTACCTTTCTCGTCATCCTTCCGTGTTTTCTGTGTCTTCCGTGGTTAGCTTATTCAGCGGCGAAGCCGAATGTCCTGCTGATTCTCGTCGATGACCTGAAACCGGCGTTGGGCTGTTACGGCGACACCGTTGCCAAGACGCCGAATATTGACGCGCTGGCCGCACGGGGGATGCGTTTCGATCTCGCCTATTGCAACCAGGCGGTGTGCGCACCTTCGCGCTTCACGCTGATGCTCGGCTCGCATTCGACCTCGACCGGGCTTTACGGGTTGGGCAGTCAGTTGCGGGAGATTGTGCCGGACGCCGTGACGCTTCCGCAGTATTTCGCGAAGTACGGTTATCGTACCGAATCGCTCGGAAAAGTGTTTCACATCGGGCACGGCAACAATGGCGATCCCGCGTCATTCAGCGTGCCGCATTTTAAAGACAAGGTGATCGAGTATCTCGATCCGGCGAGCACGGACGGCGGCAAACTGACGCGCGAGGAGGCGTTGTTCACGAATCAGAAACTTGGGGAAATCCGATCGTTGCCGCGCGGTGCGGCGTTTGAATCGCCTGTTGCAAATGATGACGATTACGCCGACGGGCGGGTCGCTGCGGAGACTGTCCGGCGGCTCGAGGCGGCAAAGCAACGACGCGAAAAGAATGGCACGCCGTTTTTCATCGCCGCCGGTTTCGTGCGCCCGCATCTGCCTTTCAGCGCGCCGAAGAAGTATTGGGATTTGTATAACCCTGCCGAATTGCCGATGCCGAAGCGGGAGGACGCTCCTTACGGCGCGCCGGCCGTGGCAGGCAAACGAGGTGGCGAAATTGCGGCCTACAAGCCGGTTCCCACCTCGGGTGATTACAGCGAGGGGCTCAAGCGGCAACTCATCCATGGCTATTACGCCAGCACCAGTTTTGTGGATGCGCAGATTGGCAAGGTGATGAACGCGCTGGATCGGCTTGGCCTTGGCGATGACACCATCGTTGTACTATGGGGCGATCACGGTTTTCATCTCGGCGACCTCGGCATCTGGACCAAGCACACGAATTACGAGCAGGCCAATCGCATTCCGATTCTAATCTCCGCACCCGGCGTGACAAAGGCCGGTTCATCGACCCGGCAACTGGCGGAGAGCGTGGACATCTATCCGACGCTCGCAGAGTTGGCCGGTCTTCCGAAACCGACGGGGCCGCAGCCCATCGACGGACTGAGCCTCGTCCCCGTGTTGAAGAATCCTGCGGCACGCGTGCGCGACCACGCCTACCACGCTTATCCGAAGCGTAAACTCGGGCGCGCCATTCGCACCGAACGGTATCGGTTGGTCGAGTGGCGCAATCCGGGCGATGCGGTTGAGAAGGCCGAATACGAACTCTACGATTACCAGACCGACCGGGTGGAAACCCGCAACCTCGCCACCGAGCGACCTGATCTGGTGAAACAACTCGCCGCGAAACTCGCGAAGTATCCCGAGCCGATTGATCTGAAAAAACGGCCCACCAAAAAGCAATCGGCCGCGCCGAAAGCGCCCGCCGCGAAGTCGCCGATCATTGTTAACAAGACGATTCACATCGTGGCTGAAGTGAACGCTCGCGGGATTGAGCCCAACGGTGTCGTGCTGGCGCAGGGCGGTCGCGAACATGGTTACGCCCTGCATTTTATCGACGGCAAACCCGCGTTCGACGTCCGCGTGAACGGCAAGGTGACGCGCATTGCCGCCAGGCAGCCGTTGAAAGGCGCGGCCCGTCTCGAAGCCTCGCTCGACGACCGGCAAATGTCACTGACTGTGAACGGCAAGTTGATCGCTTCGTTCTCGTCGCCCGGATTGATTCCCGTGCAGCCAAAGGACGACTTGTCGGTTGGGCAGGACACGCTTTCCGCCGCAGGCGATTACCCGGCGCCGAATCTGTTCAACGGAACCATCATTTCAACGCGCGTCGATGCGGGTGGCAAACCGCGGAGAGGAGGAGAGGGAAATCGATAAGAGGGTTCGGAGGCCAGAGGCGGGAAGAGGCGAACGGGCGGTGAGCGTTCTGGAGGCATATGGACTGCGGTAGCAGAGTCCTGAAGGGGCGTCGACACCGCTTTACGAGCGAGCACGAGTCGGGTGAACGGCGGGGGGAAATCGAATGTTACCACCGCGTCAGCGGAGGCGAGAGTCGCGGATTGCCCGCTCCCAGCAAACGATTGTGGAACACGACAAGGAAAGCGGTGTCGGCGCTTCGCTCTGCCACCACAGTCCAAAGCGCTTCCGTTTCAATTCCGGCGGCAGCGGTGGTCCGATGCCCACAGGGCCGCGCAGCAATGGATCGTTCCTTTTGCAATCGCAAGCTCGCCCCAGGGCTGGATTTCCCGACGACGTGGTGGAGAGACGAGCCCGCGAGTCCGACCTTTGCTGTTTGTGAGATGGACTCTACGATCCGGCGAATGTCCGACCCCGATTCCATACCACCCGCGCTCAGTGAATACATCGCGGGCCTGGAGTCGCACGACGTCGTGCGGATTGCCTCCACGTTCGGGGATGACGTCGTTTTCGTCACCCCGGCGCGAACGATGGTGCGGGATGAAATTCTCGAGTTTCTGTCGGCGCGTTATATCGGGGATTTCCCGACTGGGCGTATGAGCACGATGAGCCGGTGTTTCGCGACGACGGAACCATTGGAGTCAAGTGGCGGCAGGGCGGCACGCACACGGGACGGTTGGAGTTTCCCGGGTTCGAAGGGGTTGATCCGACGGGAAAGTCAGTATTGATTCCTGAACATTTTTTCTTCTATCGGATCGCGAATGGCCGGCTTGCGGAGATCCGCCCGGATCCAGTTCCCGGTGGTGCCCCACGCGGAATTTTTGAACAGATCGGGGTAGCGTTACCGCCGCTCTGATTTGATTGCGGATTGCCCGGGATCGCGATCGGACCTGGTCCTGATGTTGTAGTTGCTCAGCAACCCGATGTTGACCCGGCAACCCCGGCCGAAGATGGCTGCGCCGGGATTAGAGACCCGGATCTCAGCCCGATTGCCGAAGGTCGCATTGCGATTTGATTGATGGACCCGTATTGCGGCATAATGCGACCGATGCCACGCACAGTTCAAAACCCATCGATGCCTGCAATCTGGCGGTGGCAGGTTGAAAAGGTCAAGATAAGGGACGATTTGAAGATGTTCGGGCAGCGATTTCCGATCATCGCCGCCGTGGTTCTGTACCTCGCGAATGTTGCCGTGGCCGCTTCCGCGGATGAAATCCTGTTTAATCGGGACATCCGGCCGATCCTTTCGGAGAATTGTTTCTACTGTCATGGCCAGGATGGCAACAAGCGGAAGGCGGACTTGCGACTCGACGTTCGTGACGTGGCGGTCAAAGCCGGGGCGATCGTGCCCAATGATAGTTCGAAGAGTTCACTGATTGCGCGCATCAACTCGGAGGATCCGGATGAAGTCATGCCGCCGCCGAAATCGAACCGGCATTTGTCGGCCGACCAGAAGAAACTGCTGGAACGCTGGATCGCAACCGGGGCGACCTATCAATCCCATTGGGCGTTTGTCCCACCGCTGCGTTCCGCGGAGCCCATGGTTCAGGATCAGAATTGGGGGCGCAATGCCATCGACCGATTCGTGCTGGCCAGGCTGGAAGCCACCGGATTGAAGCCGTCTGCCGAGGCGAATCGGGCGACCCTGATCAAGCGGCTGGCAATTGATCTGACCGGATTGCCGCCGACGCCGAAGGAGGTTGACGCGTTCGTAGCCGATAAAGATGACAGGGCTTACGAGAAGCTCGTGGATCGGCTGTTGGAAAGCCGGCACTACGGCGAACGGATGGCGTTGCCATGGCTGGATGCGGCCCGGTATGCGGACAGCAACGGCTTTCAACAGGACGGCGACACGTGGCAGTGGATCTGGCGCGACTGGGTGGTGCGGGCGTTGAACGACGACCTGCCGTTCGACCAGTTCACTATCTGGCAACTGGCTGGCGATCTGTTGCCGGACGCGACCATCGACCAGAAGATCGCCAGTGGCTTCAATCGCAATCACCTGCTCAACGGCGAAGGGGGAGCGATTCCCGAGGAGCAACGGTTTGTGAATCTGTTTGACCGCATCGACACAACGGCCACCACCTGGCTCGGTCTGACGATGGCCTGCGCGCAGTGTCACGACCACAAGTATGATCCCCTCACGCAACGCGACTACTACAGTCTGCTCGACGCCTTCAATCGCGTGCCCGAGCGGGGAACGCCGCAGCGTCAGTCCGCGCGAATTCGTGTAGCCGCGCCGTTCCTTGAACTGCCCACGGAGGAGAACAAAAAGCGCATTGCCGAATTCGAGTCGCGGATTGCGGCCGCCGCCAGGACCGAGAAGCCACTCACCGACGCCGCGTTTGTCGGCTGGCGGGAAGGCATCTTCGCTGATGGAAGCGCAAAGGACGCCAAAGGTTTTCCAAAGAATCTGACCGCGATTCTCCAGAAGGCGGAAGGAGAACGAACCGACCAGGAAAAGAAGACGCTCGAAGCCGACTTGCGGAAGCACTTCGACCAGAAAGTGCGGGCTGGGCTGGCCGGCAGAATTCCGGCGATGGGCAAGGTTGAAAACCTGAAGAAGGAACTGGCGAACTACCGGGGCGATCAGATTCCGCGCGTGATGGTGATGAGTGACGCCCAGCCCCGGCAGACGAGCATTCTGGATCGCGGGGAGTACCTGAAACCGACGGAGAAGGTTTCCTTTGCGACGCCGGCTTTTCTGCCGCCATTGCCGGGGAATGCGCCGACGAACCGGCTGGGCCTGGCGCGGTGGCTGGTCGCGCCCGAACATCCGTTGACCGCACGGGTGCAAGTGAACCGCATGTGGCAGCACTTCTTCGGAGCCGGGATTATCAAGACCGCGGAGGATTTTGGAGTGCAGAGCGAGTATCCCATTCATCGTGAACTGCTCGATTGGCTCGCGGTGGAGTTTCGGGAGCGCGGTTGGAGCATGAAGAAGATGTGCCAGCTCATCGTGACCAGTGCGACGTATCGGCAATCGAGCCGGATGACTCCCCGGCATCGGGATCTCGATTTGGAAAACCGGCTTTATGGCCGCGCGAGTCGCTTTCGGATGCCCTCGATGATTCTGCGCGACTGGGCACTGGAGGCGTCGGGTCTGCTGGTGCGGCGGGTTGGCGGTGCCCCGGTTTATCCCTATCAGCCCGGCGCGGTCTGGGAATCTTTGGCCATCACGAAAGAGCGCGACTTCACCTATCCCGCCTCGTCGGGGGATGATCTTTATCGGCGCAGCCTGTACACTTTCTGGCGGCGAACGGTGAGCCCGGCAAACATGTTCGACGCATCAAATCGCCAGGCATGTCGGGTGCGGCAGGCTATCACGAGCACTCCGCTGCATGCCCTGACAACTCTGAACGATCCAACCTGGATCGAGGCAGCCCGTGTCCTGGCCGAACGGTGCCTGAAAAATGCCAAATCGCTCGATGAACGACTTGCCGAAGCGTTTCGCCGCGTCCTTTGCCGGGTGCCGAGTGAATCTGACCGGACGTGGTTGCGGCGCGTTTACGAACGCCAGACAGCCTTTTACGAAAAAGACCCCAAGGCCGCTCGGGCATTGCTGAATGTCGGAACGGCCCGGCGCGATGAATCACTGAACGCGTCTGAACATGCGGCATTAACCGCCGTCTGCCTCGGAATCCTGAATCTGGATGAAGCCCTCACCCGGGAATGAAGAGAGAAATGATGATGACTGACCTCCACGAAGAGAACGTCCTGCGACTCAATCGGCGGCAACTGCTTGGCTCCGCCGCCAGCGGAATTGGCGTGGCCGCCCTCGCGTCGCTCCTGAAGCAGGACCAGATTTTCGGCGCTTCCGCCGGCCAGTCGGGACGTCAGGGCCGGACCGGACTTCCGGGACTGCCTCATCACGCGCCGAAGGCAAAACGCGTGGTCATGTTCTGGCAGGGCGGTGGGCCGTCGCATGTGGACCTGTTCGATGACAAACCGGCGCTGCGTAAACTGGCCGGCAAGGACATTCCCGATTCGGTGCGGGGCACGACCCGGCTCTCCACGATGTCGGCCAACTATGGGAAATGGCCCTGCGTGCCCGCGATCAAACCGCACAAGGCTTATGGCAAATGCGGCATGAAGCTGAGCGAAATGCTGCCGAACGTTGGCGGCATCGCCGATGACATCTGCCTCGTTCGCAGCATGAACACCGAAGCCGTCAATCACGCGCCCGGGGTGACGTTCTTCATGACCGGTGCGCAGGCCCCGGGCCGGCCCAGCATGGGGGCCTGGCTGTCTTACGGTCTGGGCAGCGAAACCAACAATCTGCCGACGTTCGTGGTGATGACCTCCAGTGACAAGGGGAAGACCTGCGGCCAGTTGTTTTTTGATTACTACTGGGGCAGTGGTTTTCTGCCGAGCCGGTTTCAAGGCGTGCGCTTTCGCAATACCGGCGAATTGGTCCCTTACCTCACCAATCCTCCCGGCGTCAGTCCGGCCGCGCGGCGCGCATTGCTGGATGACATCTCCGCCATGAACGCCGCGCATCTCGCGGACTACGGCGATCCGGAAATCGACACCCGCATTGCGCAGTATGAGATGGCGTTCCGCATGCAGACCAGCGTGCCGGACCTGGTTGATTTCAAGGGAGAAAAGCCGGCCGTCATCGAACGCTACGGACCCGATGCGCTCAGGAAAGGATCGTATGCCAATAATTGTCTGATCGCGCGCCGACTGCTGGAGCGGGGGGTTGGCTTTGTGCAGTTGATGCATTCCGGCTGGGATCAGCACAGCAATCTGCATACGCAACTTGAGCAGCAATGTGTTGATACGGAAGGCCCGTCCGCCGCGCTGGTCATGGACCTGAAGGAACGAGGCATGCTGGACGACACGCTGGTCGTCTGGGGCGGTGAATTCGGCCGGACACCCTTCGGACAGGGCGACCCGGCAAATCCCAAGGGACGCGACCACTTTGGCCGGGCCTATAGTTGGTGGCTGGCCGGCGGCGGCGTGAAACCCGGCACGGTCTATGGCGCGACGGACGACTTCGGCTGGAACATCACCGAGAACCCGGTTCACGTTCACGACATGCAGGCCACAATGCTCCATCTCTGCGGCATCGATCACACCCGGCTGACCTTCCGCTATCAGGGCCGGCAGTATCGTCTGACCGATGTGCACGGCAAAGTCGTTACTGGAATGTTGGCCTGAGCGGTAACGGGCCGACACGGTCCCGGCTCCGCCACCCGCGACTCGATGGATGCGTCGCGGCCAAACTCATCCGGCCCGCTTTGACTTCACCCGGCATCACCATTCGTTTCCGTTCTTTGCCACTCATGAAAAATGTCTCCATAACAGGCCGTAGCTGCTACCGCAGCCCCGTCCATAGGGGGACATTCTCGAAGAGTCGCGATACGGATATTGTCGCGGATGGACTTTGGAGAACAAATGCACTAAAGGTATGCCCGCGCACCGCCCCGGGGTGTTCCTCAGATCGGGGAAAAACCAATGGAACAGGCGTGATTAACGGGAATTGGTGTGGTCCGGGCTGGGCATTTCAGCCCGTGTTTACGGTCTGAAACCAAATTTATTTATTAGCGAGCAAGCATGGAAGAATTAGAAACTGTCGGAAAAAAACCGACTCATCGAGAGTCCGTCACCCGATGGAAGGCGATCGTGGCCAAGCATGAACAACCCGACTGCGGTCGGGCGAGTTGGCAACTCTTGAACACCGTGGGAACCTATGCGGCGCTTTGGTATTTCATGTATCTGAGCCTGTCAGTCTCCTGGTGGTTGACGGCGTCGCTGACGATTCTTGCCGGCGGCGTGCTGGTCCGAATCTTCATCATTTTCCACGACTGTTGCCACCGATCGTTTTTCAAATCCCGCCTCGCCAACAACGTCTGGGGCTTTTTCACCGGCCTGCTCACCTTCACTCCCTACTACCACTGGCGCTGGGAGCATTCGATCCATCATGCTTCAGCCGGCCATCTGGACCGGCGCGGCGTCGGCGACGTCTGGACGCTGACCGTGAATGAGTACATCGAATCTCCCCGCCGGCGCCGATTCTTCTATCGCCTCGTACGGAACCCATTCTTTCTGTTTGGCATCGCGCCGCTTTTCTTCTTCCTCATCGGCCAGCGAATTCCGGCCCGAAACGCGAACCCGCGGGAAACGCGTTCTGTCTGGGTCATGAATTTCGCTATCATTGCCATGTCGGGTGGACTGATCGCGATCTTTGGAGTCGTGCCCTGGCTGGTCATTCAAATTTCCGTCCTGGCCGTCGCCGGCTCCTGCGGAGTCTGGTTGTTTTATGTGCAGCATCAGTTTGAGGACGCCTATTGGGAACGCGGCGAGGACTGGGACTACACGGCGGCCGCGTTGCAGGGCAGCTCCTTCTACAAATTACCCCGGATCCTTCAGTGGTTTTCCGGGAACATCGGCTATCATCACATCCACCATCTCAGTCCCGGGATTCCCAACTACAATCTGGAGCGATGTCATCATTCGGATCCGATGTTTCAGGAGGTAAAGCCGATGCTGTTTTTTGAGAGCCTGAAATCGATCCGGTTCCGGCTTTGGGATGAAGAAGATCGGAAGCTGGTTGGATTTGGTCACTTGTCAAAACAACGAAGGAAGAAGGCCCGCATGCGTAAGTCTGCGAGGTCATCGCGGCGCGGGAGTACCACTGAAGACCAGCCCCATTCGGTCGCCGGCCGATGAATTGAAACGTCTTGAGATCGGGTGCAACCGTGAAGCGAATGCTGGTGGTCATTTCGATCCTTCCGGGCGCGGACGACAACACCATCAAGGAATCAAATCGTTGTGTGCGTTGACAAGCCATCTGGTCATGAAGATAGTCATGTCATGAAGGCCCGAGAAATTCCGTTGTACGACGTGAAAGCCCGTTTTTCCGAGGTGATTCAGAAAGTGGAGGAAGGTGGCGTCTATTTGGTCACCAAACGTGGCAAGGCCGTTGCTGAGATTCGCCCGGCACAGTCTGGAGCAGCGTCATTGACGAAAGGGTGCGCCGCTAATCCGGGGTATCGCATGACGGATAATTTCACCGAGACACCCGCGGATTTTGCTGAATACCTGCGATGAATGTGCTGCTCGACACGCATGCGTTTCTCTGGTTCGTGCATGGCGATCCGCGGCTGTCAAAGTAGGCCGAACGAACGATTGCGTCCGCGAAGTATTCGCCTTATCTGAGCCATGCGAGTCTCTGGAAAATCGCCGTCAAGCTGTGAATCGGCAAACTCGACCTGGGACGTTCCTACGACGAATTCGTTGATCAGTTCGTGCTTGGCCGGAAACTCGTGTTGCTTCCCATAGAGATCCCGCACTTGAAGCAATACGTCGCGCTTCCGTTGCACCACCGTGATCCGTTCGACCGATTGCTGATCGCTCAGGCTCGACATGAGAAACTGGCTGTTGTGACCGACGATTCCCATTTCAAAAAATACGGACTGCCCATTCACTGGTAGTTCGATTCAAAAAAGTCTGAAGAACACCGACAATCGCAACCGCGGACGGGACGTGTCCTCGTGCCATTGCAATCAACGATTGACCGCTGAGATATCCACGCGAATCATTCGTGCATATGAATTCCGATATTTTTTGCGGGTGCATTCCCGCCTTGATGACACCGTGTGATGCGGAGGGGAATCCAAATTACGACGCACTGATTGCCACCGGTAAAAGGATGGTCGAAGCGGGCATGCGCGGCGTGGTGTATTGCGGCTCGATGGGCGACTGGCCGTTGCTCACGGATTCGCAGCGGCAGGAGGGCGTAAAGCGATTGGTCGAGGCCGGGGTTCCCGTGGTGGTCGGAACGGGCGCTCAGAATCCGAAGTTGGCCGCGGCTCATGCCACCCATGCGCGAGAAGTCGGCGCCGCGGGATTGATGGTCATTCCGCGGGTGTTGTCCCGGGGCACATCGCCCGCGGCGCAACGCGCGCACTTCGCGGGAATCCTTCAGGCGGGAGGCGAGTTGCCGGCGGTGATTTACAACAGCCCGTATTATGGGTTCGAAACGAAGGCGGATTTGTTTTTCGATTTGAACGCGGAGTTCCCGAGCCTTGTTGGTTTCAAGGAATTTGGCGGTGCGGAGTCATTGAGTTACGCGGCCGAACACATCACCAATCGCGATTCAGGCCTCACGCTGATGGCAGGCGTGGACACGCAGGTCTATCACGGGTTCGTGCGCTGCGGTGCGAAAGGCGCCATCACCGGTGTCGGCAATGCCTTGCCGCGCGAAGTGTTGCGGCTGGTTGCGCTGTGCGAACAGGCCGCCACTGGTGATGGCGAAGCGCGCCGATTGGCGAAGGAGTTGGAGGAAGCGCTGGCGGTTTTGTCGAAGTTCGATGAAGGCCCGGATCTGGTGCTCTATTATAAATACCTCATGGTGCTGGATGGCCATGCGGAATACGAACACCACATCAATCCAACCGACGCGCTGAGTCCGAGCCAACGCGAGTATGCGAAGAGGCAATGGGACTTGTTCAAGGCGTGGTGGAGCAATTGGCCGGGTGCGAAGTAGTGCCCCTTGAGCGCCGCGCCTCCGCCTTGTTCCGAGTGGATCAAGGCGGGTCGGCTTTCAATCGAATCTGCCTCGTCCGGATGATCGCCATCGAATCGGCCGGCTCGACGTTTGGTGAAACGTATCGGCCCAGATCGCGCAGAGCGATGACTTGGTAGTCGTGGTCCGCGAGGTACTGCATATAGGCGGCAAATTTTTCCTTCATCGAGCTCACCCACGGATGGGCGATGTCCGGCACGCCGTGGAATTGCAGGATGGCCGGTCGGCCGGCTTTGGCCTGGCTGGCCGCAAGAACGAAATCCTTCAGTTTCCAGAAAGGGCGCGCGTCTCCGGCGGACGGCAGCAGCAGTGGATGATCCCGGCCAGGTTCCATCGCGATGCCACGTCCGAGTTCATATGGAAATTCCGGCGCACCGCCCCGTCGGGCAAACTGGATTCCGTGTCGCCGCAGAATGTCGAACGCGTTCGTGGTAAAGGCGTTTCCCGGCCACGCGAAGGTGATTGGCGAAGGGATACCGTGCTCACGGCAACGCGTCTCGATGCCGGCCAACTGTTCATCGAGTCGGGCCACCGTCTCGTCGCGAATGGCGAGATGATCACGAGTATGATTGCCGATTTCAAAACCGTCGCGGTGTAGTTGGGCGATTTGTTTCCACGACAAGTAGTGCTGCTTGTTTGTGCGGAAATCCCATCCTTCAGTGATGAAGAACGTGGCACTGAATCCGTGTTTCTTGAGGATAGGTCGCGCGATGTCAAAGTGCGAACGCACCGAGTCATCGAACGTCAGGACGACCAGTTTAGCGGGGATGGGCTCGAGCGGTTTGTTCGCATTCCCGGCACCGGCCGCAGCACGGGCGGAATACGCCTGGTGGAACGGGAGGATGATCGTCAGCAGCAAAATGAAAATACCGGCCCGTGCGCCACTCGAGTTTGTCGCGAGTTTGAGAGTGAACATTCGATCTGAGTCTGCCCGTTGGGGGAATCGACGGCAAGCATCGGGTGGGCGCGTGACGAAGAGGCGAGAATTGCCAAATCGTAGTGTTTCCGTAGTCTCAGCCTACTGATGAAAATTGGATTTAAGTTCCGACCGGACACCGTTGGCGGCTGGTCTCTCGGTCTGCTGGCGTTCGTGATTGCCACCCAGAGCGCATGTGGTGCCACCCGAATTGCCGCTGTCGATGAGGCGATTCGTGCCGAGATTGCTGCCGGTCACACTGCTGGCGCGGTCATGCTGGTGATGAAAGACGGGAAGCTGCTGCACCATTCAGCGCTGGGTCAGGCGGATCGGGAGCGCGGGAAGGCAATGACGACGGACTCGGTCTTCTGGATTGCGTCGATGACCAAATCCATCAGCGCGACGACAATTCTTTCGCTGGTGGATGAGGGCAAACTTTCGCTCGATGAACCGGCTTCGAAGTGGTTGCCGGAACTTGGGAAGATGAAACTGGCGGACGGCAAACCGCCACGTCGTCCGATTACCCTGCGGGATCTGATGTCGCACACTTCGGGCCTGGCCTTTCCGCCGCGCAAGGCGAATGACGGTGCCCAATCACTCAAAGGATACGTAGCCCAATTGCTGCGGGCGCCGTTGGAATTCGAACCCGGCTCGGGATATCACTATGGCTTTGGCATCACGGTTGCCGGCCGAATCGCCGAGATTGTCAGTGGCAAGCCATATGACGTGCTGGTTCAGGACCGCATTCTGAATCCGTTGAGCATGACGGACACGGCGTTTTTTCCCGATGAACGACTGCGGGCGCGCATTGCGCAATCGTACAAAACCGCCGAGTCGGGTTCCGGACTTGTCCCTGCCTACAATCCATTCTTCACTTCCGGCGTCAACGTTCACCGGATGACGGAGCCGTCGGGCGGGTTGTTTTCCACCGCGGCTGCTCTGGCGCGTTTTTATCAGATGATACTCGACGGCGGTGTCTATCGGGGAAAACGCATTGTGTCTCAAAAGGCCATCGAAGAAATGACCAGACCACATCACACCGACAAACAGGTGTTGAACTACGGCCTTGGCTGGCAGTGCAGCAATCCGATCCGGGCGATGATACCGGGTTTTTCAAAAAAGGCTTTTGGTCACGGCGGCGCCTATGCGACGCACGGCTGGATTGATCCCGAACGGCGGACGGTCACGGTGTTCATGGTTCAGAATGTGCTCGTCAAGGATGGCAACAAACCCCGCGGCGCCTTTCATGCCGCCGTGTTCAAGGAACTGGAGAGGTAGTTCAGACAAGCTGCCGGCGAAGGATGTCGCACATTTCCTTCTGCCGTTGTTGCACGAAGGCGCGGGCCTTGGCGGTTTTCGACCGGGCGGCTTCGGGATTCATCGCCAGGCCCAGCACGGCGGGCTTGATACCGGCATGCTCCACGTCTCGGTCGAGATCAAACAGCCAGTCGCCCAGGCCGATGTCCCGCCACATGAATCCCTTGCTGGTCTGTTCCTGAAAACGGCAGACGATGGCCGGAATGCCATTCCCGACGGCCATGATGGGTGAGTGCATTTCGCTCCCGAACAATCCCGCGCTGCGGATGTAGGTGCTCAGCGCCTCGTCGGTGAGCCAGAACTTTTCCCGCCACACGACCTGCTTCCTCGCGTCTTCCGGCAATCGGTCCCAAAACATTTCCTTTCCAACAGCCATCTGCGTCATGTCTTCCGGGCACAGCAGGACTTTCAGCGATGTCTCCCGCGCGACCGCGATGATGGCGTCGCGCAAGGCCCGATGATCGTGCTCCTTCATCGCTTCATTACGCGCGTGGCGCTCAGGGTCCACCGGACGCTTCCTGCTCGGGATGGTCCAATAGGGTGTGAAGCGCAGGCGGGAAAGGCAGCAGAGAAACTTGCCGTGTTCGAGGTCATTGGCCTTCAGAAACGCCTCAGCCTTCGCGTCATTCCGCAAATCGCAGGCGAAGGCGCCATCGGGGCCGAACTCCATCACCGGGCTTTTGATGCCATCGGCCTTCGCCTGTTTCAATGAAACTGAATCGCGGAAGAACACGAACCGCGCCTGGTCGAGAATGGCCTTGTCGTCCGTGCCAAAAAACGAACCGCGGGTGATGCCAAACACGCCGAACGGTTTGCGATAATGTTTCACAACCGCCTCGACATCCTTCCGGGCCACCAGCGACGGACCGGATCCGTGCAGCAGGAAATCAGCCCACTCCAGCGCGGCAGCCAGATCGACATTGGATGCCTTGCCCTTCGAATCAATCCGACCTTTGACGATTTTCAGATTGGGAAACCGTTTGTGTTCCATCGCGGCAACCTCGTCGGTCAGGTCGCCGGAAGCCCAAAGACGCACCTCGGCTTCCGGGATGTGTTTCTCAATGAGCGCGAGGACTCCGGGCGTGTGCGCAATGTCACCGATGTTGACGACCTGCCACGAGGAGCGCAGGAGAATTCGCGACCGCCGTCCAGACACGATGGCCGGCGCGCCGTTGGCAAGGGAAAGACTCGCGGCAACAGCGGTTGAGGAGAGGAAATTACGGCGGTTCATATTGACGATTCGGAAACGAGACTGCCCTCACATGGGCGCGTTGGGGAAATACTTTTGCGAAAAACCGACTGCACCTTCTGAATCAAATCGGCGAAAAGGCGGGTTCATCGATGTCAACGTTCTTCAACATCATGCGATTGGCCGACCGGCTTGCAACCGGAGGGACAGGGCGCGTTGGTGTTCGCATCTTCACCAACACAATCCGAGCACCGTCCTCCGTACATTCGTAAACGTCCCCCGGCATGGCAGGTTTCGGGAGCACCACCCGGCGTTCGGCATCCACGATGATTTTCATGGTGGAAATGTCCCGTCCACTTTTGAGGGAGTCAACGGGAGAATTGCAGAGAATGTTGCCGCATTCGGTCATCCCAGCAGTTCCGACTCAAGCGAACGCGGTAAGCCGGTTTCAAACCGGCGCTCCGATGGCTGGCTGCTCGACTATTCCGAACCGTTTAGTAAGGATTGGCATTGTTGCAAGGGTACAGTGAACAACCGTATCAAAACTTTTTCCAAACTCGACCGGCATGCACTGATCCGGACGATCGGGTTGGCTTTCCTGCTTTTTCCGGTGGAAGCTTCCGCCAACGGAATTGTGCCGCTGGTCAATGTGTTCACCGGTGAACGGACCGGAATCACACTGGCACTACTCATCGCAATCATCCTGTTTGAAGCCTGGCTTCTGATGCGATTCTTCGGCAACGGGAAGTTTACCCAATGGCTCGTTGCCAGCGGTGAAACGAACATTGCTTCGAGTCTGGCCGGATCACTCTACGTTCTCGCGTTTACTGATCCCTGGGAGATGGGGTTTTCCGCGGGCTCGGTCCTGCCTTTGTTTTTGCTGACAGTAGTCGTTGAGACTTTTGTGCTGAATCGAAGAATGCGCGACTCGGGTGTTCGAGGGTTTCCCGTGGCGGTGAAGTGCCTCGGTGTCAACGCGGTCAGCTACGCGGCCATATTTGCTTTTCAGATTGGCGTGACATTTGCCCTGATCGGCATGGGCTCGCAGCGTGACAACGAAAGGCTTCGCGCATGGACGGACACCAATTCGCTGACGGGCACCACTGGCCATATCTACGCCTTGGACATGTCCGACCGGCCGCGCGGCAGCAAATTGAAAAGATACGATCCGGGGATAAGGAAGTGGGAGTCGATGAGTGACAGGTGTCCGGACTTTTATCCACTCGACTGGGACGTTGCGGGCGACGTGTTCGTTTGCAAGCCGTCGAGTTTTTCCGACGAACAATCCGAGGTGCGGCTGTATCGAATCCCGAGCTTCGATCCCATCGCCACCATCTCTGGAAAATATTCGGAACTTAGTCTGTCCCCGGACGGCAAGAAGCTGGCGGCGATTGAAGCCCGGGGAAGGG
>CALBIE010000784.1 GCA_937893495.1 uncultured Verrucomicrobiales bacterium
ACATTCCTTCTGATGACTGACCGCTGTTTGCTGATGTCTGGTCTCTGACCTCTGATCACCCGCAGTTCCTCACTTTGACCAGTTTTGCGAACTGTGCGATCTTGCTTCGCGAAGGCAGAACACCGGCGGGCATTTGCACGAAGGCACAACCCGCCGCCATGCCGTGACGCAGCCAATCTTCCGGCCGTTTTTCGGCGGTGATACACGAGGCTGCCATTGCGAGCACAGCGTCCCCCGCGCCCACCGTATTCTTCGCCTTGACGAACGGAACTTCCGCTTGCGCCTGAAACCCTTCAAGCGCATTGAGCAACATTCCCCCGTCAGCATCAAGAGAGACAAGCACCCAACCGCCCGTCGCGTCGGACAATGACTTTGCGGCTGTGATAATCGCTTTTGTCGAACGAAGTTCGCTGCCGCACCACTGGGCCAATTCGAATCGATTGGGTTTGACCAGAAACGGCTTCGCTTTGATTCCTTCACGGAGGCTTCTCCCATCACAATCAAGAATACTATTCACTCCGGCATGATGCGCCTCTTCGATCATGCGCCGATAGGTGCCAACCGCAGCCGCTCTCGGAAGCGAGCCGGAAAAGATAGTCAATCGGCTCTTCCGATTCGCCTTTTGAACAGCGGCAAACAGCCTCGTCCATTCTTCCCGCGACAATTTCGGACCCAACGGATTGAAGCGAAGTTGCGGACCATCCGACTGCGTCACCATGACATTGACGCGGGTCGATTCCTGAATCGGCACACGAATCAATTTGATGCCAAGGGCGTGAATATCGGCAGCCATCTCCCGACCCGTGCCTCCGCCGAGCGGCATTAACAACTCGTTGCTCTGTCGGAGATGTTGCAGCCAGCGGGCCACATTCACCGGTTTACCGCCAGGCCAACGGCGTTCGTGAAGCACGTTGTTTTTTTCATCCCACTGAATGTGATCTACCCGCCATTCGGCATCGACTGCCGGGTTGAGTCCGATGACGAGGATCATTGAGGAAAATGCAGGAGTTGGAATGGGGATTTCGGAGTGGGATAGTTCACAGTGCTCAGTTCACGGCGCTCGGACGGAGGAATTGGGACTACAAACGGGGTAGCGGGATGAACGTTGCCGACCGAACCGTTGAACACGTAACAATCCGTAGCAGCCGACGTAAGGAGGCTCATTCATATTCCGGAAAACAGATAATGTCAGAGCCTCCTCACGTCGGCTGCTACATTTTTAAAGGGTTTCGCCGGATGCCGGCGCCATATTTCTATGCACTAATTACTGACTACTCGTCGCCCCCTACGGTACCTGCTGGATGCGGTAATAGAGGTTATCGTTCGTCAGCGCGTTGGTATGAGTGAAATCGAGTTGCCCATTCGGTGGAGCAACAATATTCGTCAGCACCAGCCAATTCGTGGATACCGCATTCGACGCGTACTGGATCTGGTAGGTTTCGCCGGGCACCACACCGAGGGTAAATCCAAATCCTCCATTGGGCTGGAGCAATCCCTGACTCCCGAGGCCCAGCAACTGGATTGGTTGCTCACTGAGCAACAAGCCACCCACCGGCATGCGGGCGACGGCGGTATAAGTCAGGTTGGTGACCTCGCGATTGCGCACACCGAAGTACCAGTCACCATTCAGGTTGGCCGGCCCGGCGTTGGTGCGAATGACCACGATCTCATTCGCAGTTCCCAGCGTGAACGCGGCGGCCGTAAAATTCGTTCCCGCGGGCGCCAAGCCCTGGCGGACAATCAGGTCGCCATTGCCGGATTGGCCGACGACCTCGAACAACAGGGATTTGGGAGCGCCAGAGACGTTGAGTTTGAACATCTTATCGGGCGCGTTGCCAACGACGGACGTATTTGCATTCGGCGCTCCGCTGGTGGCGGTGATTACATTGTAGGGATCACCGGTGAAGGCCGTGGCCAGCAGTGTGGCAAAGATGGACTGGCTACCCGGATTGGCCACACCCACGAACCAGGTGCCGGGAATCAAGCCGATACTGCTGGAACTGTCCGGCACGACAAAGAGGGTCTCCTTCCCCGCGAAAGGATGAATGCTGCGATAGTCAAAAATGGACACCGATGGAAGCGTTGTGGCTCCCCGATCCCGTCGCAAATAAAGATCGAGATTGCCCAGGTTGGGTGTCATCTCGAACTTCGCGCCAGTGGCATTAGCGGGCACGGTGAATCGGTAATACGCCATCTCCGGACCGGGATTGACGAACGAACTGGTCAACACGCCGCTGTAGATTTCCGGTATCTGAATCGGCAGTGCAACCCGGTCGTAGTCAACCTTGATCGAATAGGAATTGCTACTCACACCCTCAGCATTGCGGACTTCGAGGTAATAACGGCCGCCCGGATAGAGCGAGGCAGCCGTGTTGGTACTCATTACCGGACGGCCACTGGTCTGCCTGTCCAGCAACACGACGTTATCGAGCTTACCACCGACCGGGAATCCGGATCGATTGTATGTCATGGTCAGATTGTTGTTACCGGAAATCACATTGGTGACGAACTGTGCCGCGCTCGGCGAGTTCACCACAAAATAGGTTGGTGCCGTGCCCAGCAGCGTACCGAAGAAGGGCTGTCCGGGGTCGAGAAAGATCGGAGTAATGTTCGCTGCCGCCAATTGCAGATTAAGGTTCCAGCAGAGAATTTCCGAAGTGCCGTTGGTTCCTTCGGCACGGTTATCCCACACTTGCAGACGCCAACGGCTGTTGGTTCCCAGTGACGTACTGGTACCAATGAAGTGATTCAGGCTTTCCTCCGGCAGATACCAATTCTTGATGCGGTAACGCAGGATACGCGCACGGCGAGTCGTTCCCACACCGATAGTGGCATACAATTCATTTCCATCCGTGGAAAGCGCATCGCCGGTGGACAACACGGTCAGGTCGGTCAGGAAGTTGGTGGAAATCGGGGCCAATGTCAGGACGTCGATTTCCAACATGAAGGCGTCTGTGCTACTGCCGTTGGTGCGGGTGCCGATGGCATAAATCCGGTCCGGACACTCAAAGCCGAGCACATCGTTCAACTCGTCGTAACTGGTGCCAACGCCCAGGTCGAGATTGGTACTGCCCAGGAAGTTACCCGCAAGATCCCATCGCTCAATAAGACTATCCACGTCCGCGTCGCTGGTAAAACCGGCGGTACGACCGACAGCGATGATGTTGGTGCCGACAACGGTGACCGCGTGGTAACGACCACCCGCGCCACCGGCTGAGGTGGTATTGACTCCAGCAAATCGCACCACGCCGTTCGATTCATAGACCCGGAGATAAGGTCGATCCAGCACCGTTAGCCCCGTACTCTCATTCGTATAACCGGCGACGATGACATTGGTGTTGTAGGCCAGGGCCACGCCGAGTCCCACGCTCTGGTTCACGAAATAGCCAGGCGGCGGATCGATGATAATCCGCGGACTGACATAACCGGAACCGCCGGCGCTGATGGTGACCGTCGTATCCACCTGTCCGACACCGTCAATCGCCACCGTCACGGACGCCACGGATGTCGGAGTCCCCCCGTCATCGACGATCGTAACCGTTGGTGGCGCGGTTGGCGAAATGGCATAGCCGGCACCCGGATCCGTAATCGTCACGGCTGTAATCACGCCGGCCGTCACAGTCGCGACTGCGGCCGCAAGTCGCTGGTTGCCAACCGCCACAGGATCACCGGCCGTCCATAAGGCCAGGCCATTGGTGCGGAATTTGGTGACAAACATTTTCTCATTCTCGCTGCCCAGACTGAACTTGGCGGAACCCACCGCATAGTAGTAGTTGGTGCCACCCTCAAGACTCGTCACGACATCGAAGAAGCGATCATCGCGATCGATGTTGTACACGTTGTTCGTCAGCCCACGCGAGAGGAAGAATGCACCGTTACGCGCGGCGCCACCGGTAACGGCATCCGGCCCGGTGTTGGCATAGAAAACTGCGATGGCTTTTTCGCTGTCACCGGAGCCGGCGACATTTGCCATCTTGCGAATTAAGTCATTTCCGGAATCGGCAATGAAGATTTCACCGAAATTGTTAACCGCCATTCCGGCCGGACCATTGAAGCGCGCAGCAGAGCCATTCCCATCCGTAGTGCCGGTATTGCCGGCCAATCCGGCGGCGGTAATAACGACCGCACTTGGCGAAATCTGGCGTACGATATGGTTACCGGTATCAGCGACATAAACCGTCCCACCGCCGCTAACCGCAATGCCCTGCGGCGCATTAAAACTCGCTGCCGTTCCAGTTCCGTTGGCGGAACCCGAAGTCGTGGGCATTCCCGCAAAGTTTGTAATGCCCCCGTTGGTGTTGACGGAGCGAATAATGTGGTTGCCCGTATCCGCTACGTAGATTCGGTCAAACGAGTCGATTGCGATTCCGCGCGGGTTGTTCAATCGCGCCAATGGGCCGGCGTTGTCCGTTGTTCCGGAAACAGTCGGCGCACCCGCAAAATCAGTCACATTTGTAGTCAGAGGATTGATCAATCGGATCGTGTGGCTGCCGGAATCGGTCACGAATATATTCGTCTGGCTATCAACCACAATGCCCCAGGGCGTGTCGAACTCGGCCGCCGTTCCCACGCCCGTGTTGGTTCCCTGCGTTCCGGTCGTTCCCGCGAAAACGCTGACCGTTCCATTCGTATCTATGATGCGGATGGTATGGTTACCGCTGTCCACAACGTAAAGATTGGTCGCGGCGTCAAAAGCAATGTCCGTCGGACCGTTGAACATGGCGTTGGTAAGGCGATCTCCATCCAACGAACCCGAGGTTCCATTGGTTCCGGCGAAGATTGAAACGACCCCGGCCGGAGTGATTCTGCGAATGACATGGCTGTCCGTGTCCGCCACATAAAGATTCCCATCAGGGCCAAATTTCATCCCCGTCGGGTTAGTGACCGATCCGGATGTCACAAAGGTATTCACGGCGAAATCCACTGTGCTATTACAAGTCACGTTGACGCTGTATCTCCAAGCGGTACCGGGAATCCCACTTCCAGGATTCATGGTGACGCGCAGGAAAGAACTACTGCCGGAGAAATTAACACTGATACTGCCCGAACCAGAAATCTGACCGGTATTGGTCAACACCACGCCGGCATACTCGATTTGAATCGTGTCTGGAACGGTGTAGTGCGTGTAATTGACAGTGAAAGTCCCGTTGGTGCAGTTGGCATCAAGATCGTAGATATCCGGTTCAAATCCGCCATTCGGATTCTGCGCGGTCAGGAAATAGTCCCGTGTGACGCCCGCCGCGACATAACCGGCTGGCGAAGCCGCCACGCTGTAAAACACTGTATTGCTTTCCGCCGGATCATTCCGCCCCTGTGGCAGATCACCCGGCCAGTTGGTGTCCCAGACACGAGTCACCGTGTTACTCAATGTCGGCAACTCGAAATTGACCAAATGCCCGTCATCAAGCGTCGCCCCGACCGTCGTCGGGCGAGATCGACCGGCAATAATAAGTGAAGAACCGCTGATATCACTGCCGCGCGGATAAAAATGCCGCCCCGATGCCACGAAGTCATTGCTGTTCAAGAGCAACGGCGGCGTGACGAGATTGGTAAACGGCGCGGGAACCGCCTTGATCGACACCAGATTGGTGAAGTGCAGCATTCCACCGGTCGTTTCATTAGTAATTATCGATGTCGCATAGTTGGTGTTTTCGGTGAAATTGGCGAACAGGTTGGAAGAATTCCCGCCGCGATTCTCGATTAACAGCACCTTGTCGCCGGCCGGATTGATGATATGCACGACCAGATCCGAGACCCGCGGATGGAGGATACTCATGCCGACATCGATCCCGGTAATGAAACGGTTGGGCGGTACATCGATGTACGTATTGGTGGTGTAGTCGTCCAGCAGGGGCACATTCACGTTGGTCAGAATGTTCTGATAGTTCGCGGTGGTGAGATCAAACTCGAGATCAATCACCAGGGTCAGCGTTAGGTTGGAGCTGATGTTGTTATTGATACGGAACCACCACGTTCCCGGAGTCAATGCCGGAGAGGTATCCTGCCCAACGCGCATGTGATCGGGTAGAATGGTGTTGTTCAGGTTGGATGTGACAAGCCCGTTGGAATTGTCGAAGACGTTCGTGACCACGATATTCGTCGGGTTCCCCATCGCATCAAAGTTGGTAATCGTGGTCGAGAAGAACACTGGCGGTTGTCCATACCGGACAAACATATCCACGCCGTTGCCCGTGGGATCGGGATTGGGCAACCCCTGGAGGTTGATACGCATGTTAGTCGCCGAGACTGGAACATAAAAGAAATCGACGAAGAAATCACCCGAAGCGAGCGTAATGGTCCGGCTATACCGGTTGCTATTCTGGTTGTAGTTCGTCCGGCTGCCGATGCTCAACGTGGCGTTTTGAACGTAACCGGTGTGGTTGGGTGCATCGTCCACAATGGAAATAAGCCAGACACCCGCGGCTTCCTGACCAATGAAGTCGATCAATTCACCCGGCCCGTCCGGATTTCTTCCTGAAGAATCGTAGTAGAGCAGGTTCGTGCGCAACGCCCCCGGTCCCGCGGCAATGTTGTGGTTGAACATCGTTACGGCAATGCCGTTGTGCACCATGGTGCCGGACAAATCGCCAATGTTCTGATGAACGATCGTGTTGCTGTACATCACACCGCTGACATTGGTGGAGTAAGGAACGATACCGAAGAGATCAATCCCCTGCGGACTGTCCGGGCTGCCGTCGGGAATGTCAGACGGAATCGGAAACAACTGAATGTCGTAAAAACCGTTGGTGTTGGTCTGGGCAAACGGCACATCAGTCGAGAGCGCCAGCAGACCGTAGGTAGCCGCCTGCTGATCCTCGGATTTGATGCCGATGAAAAAAGTGCTGCCAATGGTGCCCGTATCCATGGTGATGATCTCAAACCCGCCGCGATTGGTGGATCGGAGCGTGGTGGTGGCATTAATCACGGCCGGATCCAGATTGGTAAGGCCGGAATCCGTGGTGACATACATGTCGATGTCCGCCTCCCGGTTGCGCGCCCGCGCCAGGTTCGGCGGCAGGAAGGTGGAGAAGGCGATATTGCTACCGGCATTGGTCTGCAAAGCGATGATATTGGTCAGGATATTAGTGGAGGTGCCAATGATGTTGGTGACGAGATTCGTCGCCTGGGAATACGGCGGATTGGTCACACCGAAGACATAGAAACTCCATTGATTGGTGACGCCATTGGTGTTGACCGTCACGCGCTGAAAATTGGCGCCGACCCGTTCGTTGTTCAACGGAATGCCGTTGGTCAGCGAGGTGAATGGGCGATTCGTCCAAAGGTCACCCACGCCCGATTTGGCCAGGCTGATGGTGTTGCCAAACTCGGTGGAGACGACCAGCGCGTAGTCCTGCACGACGTCATTCGTGTCCGTGGTAACCGAGTTGACGTTGACGCGATTGCCGTAAACGGCGATGCGATAGGTCGCCCCGCCGGTATTCGTGTGAGGGCCCTGAATGTAGCAGTTCTCGACGTTGTTCACGAAGTCGCGAGTGAGTACCGTGGACTGATTGGTGGCGCCCTGCACGTTAAACTGACTGCCCGAGGGAATGAAGTTACCCTCATAGAATGGCCCGCCGACGACCGGGCTCCTGACCTGCAGATCAAGGTCGTTGACCAATTTAATGCCCGCAGCCGGATTGCCCGGCGGATCCGTCCAGACCAGCGAAACACGCAAGGGAAAGTTCGTGGCATCACCCGTCAGTGTCAGGTCGTAGAAATGCGTCTGGCCGGTGGCCAGACGATTGGTCACCTGACCACTTTCATCGAGATAGACCATCGAACCTGAAGCTGTGCCACCGATATTGGTCAGCCCTCCAACTATCCCCGGCAGGATATTGGTCAGCCCGGGCAATCCCCAGCCCTGATAGTTGATCGAGGGACGGGGGTTGAAGTCATACGACGAACTGGCCGAGCGCGCACCGTTGATCAGCAATGCCTTGTTCAACGCGGGACTGTTGGTGCGGTTTTGGTTATCGCGGAAGTATTCCTCCAGCAGCGCAAGGATGCCGGATACGACCGGCGCTGCCATGCTGGTGCCGGACTCATAACGGTAGAGCGAGGTGCCAAGTTGCACATCGTTGTCGTTCCCAAGAAGGTTGGTGCCAAGCCCCGAGGCTCGCGGGCCAGCGACCCATGTTCCCGGCGCGACGAGATCGGGTTTGATGCGGCCGTAATCTCCCTCTATCCCGGCTCCCGTGTTGCCGCGGCTGGAAAAATTGGCGACCTGATCGGCGGAATCCGATTCCTCATCGGCATAAAGCACGTTGGTGGTTGAAACCGGCATGGTGCGCAGGTTCTCAAGCGCCCCGACCGCGATGACGTTCTTGGCGTTCGCCGGCGAAAGGATGGAGTCCGCCCGGCCGCCGTTGCCAATGCGTGTGCCGCCACCCGAGTTGCCGGCGCTGAACACGTAAGTGATGGCCTGATCGCCGGGCCAGTGCGGCATGGAATCACGAACGGCCTGATCCCACAGCACGGACGAACTGTCGTAGTCCGGCGAGAAGTTGGCCCAACTGTTGTTGACGATGTAAACGTTCGTCAGGCGCGCGATGTTGGTGATGATTTGGGAATCCAGCCACGGCGCCGGCATGGTGATGAACGCGTTGGTGGAGTAGTTCGTGCCACCGCTGAGGACCGTGATGGCGGTCACCCGCCCGCCGGTAATGGTCGATGACAACACGGCATTGGAACCGGTCGCGTCCAGCACGGATACACCCGGTGCCGTAACGTAACCAGCCGCGCCGGAAATAATGTTTGCACTCAGGATGACACCGTTGGCGTCCAGAACCGGCTCAGCCGACGCGCCGACAATTCCGAGCGGATAAAGTTCTGCCGAGGGAGCCATGCCGCGATAGCTCGCGCCGGCGACCGAGCCGTTGGTGGGAGTCACTGCGCCACTGGAGGCACCCGAGCCGGCCAGAATGCCGGCCACGAGTGTTTCGTGCCCGGTCGAATCCGCGAGCGGTGCCGCCGCGTCCGTGGTGATTCTTCCGGTCAGATCCGGATGCGTCTGATCAATGCCCGATCCATTTACGCCGACAAGGACGCCGTTCCCCGTAAGCCCGAGGTGATTCGCCGTCGCCGTTGTATTCGAAGAAACACCCGCCGCAAACCGAGCCAAATCAGTCAACAGGACACGCTCATGGTACGCCTCGACAAGTTGCACTTCAGGCAACTGTCCGAGCGCCACTAGACTGCCCGACGCCGGGCGAATGGTGAGCAGGTGACCAAAGGGGTAGGAATCCTCTGAAACGACTTCCGCACCGAGCGACTCGATGGCCAGTTTGCCCTTTTCACGCTCACCCGGATGCAGCGCGATTTTCAACCATTTGCCTTGTGGCAGAGCTTTCTTCTGAACGGCAAGCGGCAGCAATGTGGCATCGTACTTGTAGTAGGGCTCGTAGGGCACCACACCTTGCACACGGGGAGAAATCTGGAGCTGACGAACGGTGGCTGCGGAGGCCTTGACGAGGTAGGCGTTGTGCGGAACGTAACTGATGACCTCGGCCCGAGCGCCCCTGAGCACATCACGAAATGCCCTATCGATGCGCCCGATCGCCTGCACAATGTATCGCCCTGGATCACCTTCGGATTTCAAATGCTTTGGAATCTGCAAATTCTCGACCGGCTCGGATGTTTCGATATGAGCGTTGCGAAGTAGAATAGCCGATTCACTGGCAAAGAGTTCAGAATCCGATTTGGCCGTATTCTTAAGGCGATAAGGAAACCGCGGATCCCCGGCCAGCGAAAGCAACGGCTGGGTCGATTTGGAGGTGGATTCCGGCCGAACGTTCGAGTTCGGATGAAGCCGCTGATGCGCCCATGCTGCCTTGTTGAAAAAATTATTGGGCGCACGACCAGTGCGAGAAACGCCCGCTTCACGTCCCTCAGCACCCGTAACTGCCGGCGCGCCTTTACGCCACGGCTGCCAGACGAGGACGCCCGTCAGCACAATCATCAACAGGCAGGCCAGGATGGACAACCGCGTTTTCATGCCATGCCTTTCCATTTTTGCATTTTCACAAACATACTGATTTCCACGAACTACCGACAATACAGACTATTGCTTAGGTTTTCCCGATCCAAATCTGGACGTCGCATCCGCGCGACGCTCTGGATGGAGCGCGGCATTCAGGCCGCTGAAACGTCCGCGTTGCCGAAAACC
>CALBIE010000785.1 GCA_937893495.1 uncultured Verrucomicrobiales bacterium
CCGTTCCGCCGTTCCGCCGTTCCGCCGGTTCGATAAGGTTTATTGCCACCATTTCCATGCCGCGAGGTGTCGTTTGACATAATCCACCGCTTCCGGCGTGCCATAATAAGAGACGCCGGAGGCGACTCCTTCGGGGGAATTGATGACGCAGACAACCCGGCCTTCGGCAGCCGCTTTCTGAAAGCCGGCATACGTCGGTTCTTTCGCGATGTACAAATGCCGGACATGATCGAGTTGCGGTGACCATTTCTTCAGATCGCCGTGGGCATCGGCATCAGCGATCGGCGTCAACTTGTCCACGTAGCGTTCACGCCAGGGAAAGACCCGGACAAAATCGCGTGGCACCCAGTTGAAGCCGGCCAGTACGGCGTTGTAGCCGGGATGCTCGGCTGTATCGGAATCGTATGCCCGATAGGCGTGCTCCATTTCGAAATCCTGCTCGGGATAAATCAGAGACTCAAGTTGCCTCGCCGTTCGAATGACTCGTCGTTGATACGATTGCCAGTCCAATCCGATGGCTCCGACCGCATCGGCTTCCGCCCATTGCCGGCGTTGATCGTTGTTCCAACGTGGATCAAGGGTAACATTGGCCACGTGATCCAGCAGCAAGCCTCCGAGTCCGCGGGTGCGATGCGGATACGCTTCCGGACAAAGAATGACGTCCATCGCAATATCCTGTCTGCCGATCGCGTGTCGCAATGGAGGAACCGTCGAAAAATCGCTGGCTTTGATTGCGAGTAGGTTGAATCCGCGTTTCTTAAGTCCGGCAAGATCTGATTCGGCTAAAACAGGCACCTTGAACAATCCTTGGAAGATTTGATAGGTGCCGTCTGGAATCGTCCCGGTTGTCTTCCGTGTGATTTGCTTATCCGAAATTCCGTTGCGAGCGTTTCCGGCGAGAACGCTCAATGCATCTACTGCGTAGTACGTGCTGTAGATTCGCGAACGCCAGTTGGGGCGGTCACCGAAACCTCCGTCGGCGTTGTGCAGCGAGTTAAGCCATCGAATCGTGGATGCTTTTGCGCGTGCTTCCTTGTCGAGCAGCGCCAGCGCCCGAATCGCCGCCCAGGCGTAATAGACATCCGGTGTGTTGCCGGACAGATCCGACCGCGGGTTCCAGCGAAAACCGCCCGAATCAATCTGGCAGGATCGGAGGAAATTCTCGTGTCGGCTGACATTGGGTATTTTTTTTCCGACGATCTTCAGTGTCGCGATAGCATGAAAAGTATGTGCGACGTGTGATTCTTCATCGGTTGGCTGGCCCGCTTCGGATCGCAAATCTACAAAACCACCCTGCGGTGCCTGGCAACGGCGAATGAATGCGATTACAGCTTCACGATTGGCGAAGGAACGCCCGGAAGCCTTGAGGCCGGCCACGAGATAGTAAAGCGACGAAAGGTTGTAATAACCCAGTTGGCGAGCCTCTTTATCTCTGGGGTCGCCTTCGCTCGCGGAGCCGCTTTGAAAAAAAGTTTTTCCATCCGTGCCGAACGGGCTGCCGTAGTATCGCGGGGTGTAACCCTGATGTTTGAGGACCACGATGGTATGTCCGGCCTGAAACGAGTTTCCCAAAAGCTGGCGCGTGAGATGGAAGTGAAAAAACTGCCAGTGACCGTAGCCAACATGTCCTTCCGGATAGCCGAGCCCGTGGGCGACAATCTTTGCTGAATCACCAATCGGATGATTCAGAACGCGGAGTGCGGCGACCGCCGGATAATTCCACGCCGCATCAGTGTATTCCTGATCCAGCGGACCGAACGCCCCGTTGGCTTTGCGGCACGTCAGCAGATAGGAAACCACCGAATCGGCATTCACTCGAACGGTTTCACATCGGGATGAGATGGGAATCGTGACGATGCCGAGGGTCAGAAGAATAATGGCGAGACGAATCATCACTGAGTCGGTGCAAGATTAGACGGGCGATTTGCTCGACGGAACAAAATTCTCGCCCTCACGGAAGCTTTCGTTACCGTCGTTAATCGTAAAAATTGTTAGAATCTTCACACCGCTTTTTCGGGCTCGGATGGGTTTTCGGGAGTTGAATGAGTGGACTGAAGATGGAAAATGATTCTTGGGCAGTCGTTCCGGTTCACCTGTGCGATCAGTCGAACTGAACGAACCCGCCGATGGAATTGTCCGACTGAATCTGATGGATCAATGTGCAAATGTTTTTGTCTATGGGACACTGCGCAAAGCGGCGCGGCCGGATATTCATGCGCGATTCCTGGGCGGCCAGTCGAAATGGCTGGGCGAGGGCGCAGTGGCTGGCCGGCTGTTTCTGGTCTCGTGGTTTCCCGCGCTGGTCCGGGCGGACAAAGCGGATGACCAAGTCCTTGGTGAGGTGTTTCGGTTGACTGACTTCGAGAAAACGATTCTGCCGCTGGATGAATTTGAAGGGTGCGATCTTGAGAAACCGCAGACGTCGGAGTACACCCGGGGCATTGTGCCGGTGCGGATGCGGGATGGTTCTACGATGCCGGCGTGGTGTTACTTCTATTTGCGTTCCGTGGATGGGTTGGAACGGATCGCATCTGGAGATTTCGTGGACGAGTTGAATTTGCGAAAGGATTTGAAGTGAGAAAATACGGAATACTATTTTGGGCGTTGATATCGGTGTCAACCCAGTCGGCGGAAGTAACTGTTCGAACCAGTGAAGAATTACGGCACGCGTTTTCGCAGGCCAATCCCGGCGACCGGATACGGGTTGCGCCGGGTAAGTATCGGGGTGGCATTTCCATTCGCAATGTCTCCGGTCGGAAGGATGCCCCGATTGTGATCGCGGCTGCCGATGAGAAGAATCCGCCCGTGTTCGAAGGGGGTAACAGCGGGATGATGTTGTCTGACTGCAACCATCTCGAATTGCGTGGTCTGCATTTTTCGGGCGCGCGAGTCAATGGTTTGAATATTGATGACGGCGGAAGTTTTGAGACACCATCGACAGGAATCGTGTTGAGTGGCTTGCGAGTTTCTGATGTCGGTGATCGCGGAAATAATGACGGCATCAAGCTGTCGGGCTTGACGGAGTTTCGAGTGGAAAACTGTGTAATCGAACGCTGGGGCCGGAGCGGTTCGGGCATTGACATGGTCGGTTGCCGCAACGGAGCGATTGAAAAATGCGTTTTCCGTCATCAGGGACCGATGGATGGTGCCAGCGGTGTTCAAGCCAAAGGTGGTAGCGAGTCGATCACCATTCGCCATTCGCGGTTTGAAAATGCGGGACAGCGAGGTGTCAACCTGGGTGGCAGTACGGGGCTGGCTTATTTTCGACCGAAGCCACGGGGATTCGAAGCACGCGAAATTGTTGCCGAGCGAAATGTCTTCATCGGCGGACTGGCGCCCGTTTGTTTCGTTGGTTCAGTCGATTGTGTCTTCCGGTTCAATACGGTTTATCGACCGGCCAAGTGGGTCGTGCGGATCCTGCAGGAAAACAATGAACGCGGGTTCGTGCCGTGCCAGAGGGGAGTCTTCAAGGCCAACCTGATAGTATTCGATACAAGTCAGACCCGGATTCATATCAACGTGGGTGGCAATACGGCACCGGAAACGTTCAAGTTCGAACAGAACTACTGGTACTGCCGGGATCGACCTGCGGCCAGTCGTCCCAGGCTTCCGGTAAACGAGTCGAGTGGTGTTTACGGGCGAGAGCCCCTGTTTTACGACGAGTCCAAAGGCGACTTTCGGGGGAAGGCGGAGGGAGGCGCGACCAAGGCCAGCGCCTACGCCCGATGAATTGTTCGCCGTGGAGAAAATTTCGCTTTCTTGTTTTTCTGTTTGAACTCGCTTGCGTGAGTTGTTTTGCTATCGCCGCTTCCTGTTGGAAGGGTCGAACTTGAGTCCGGCCGTGAGTCTTATGCGGTCTCCTGGGGTGGACGGGAACGACTGCGATGTTAAAAGGTCTTTTTTCAGGTGCCTCGGAAGGTCCTCCGAATTTCGTCATCATTATGGCGGACGATCTGGGTTATGGCGATCTGGGTTGTTACGGCGCGCGCGATATCAAAACTCCGAGACTCGATGCGTTGGCGAATGAAGGGATGCGTTTCACCTCTTATTATTCCGGTGCGCCCAATTGCACCGGCAGCCGCGCCGCGTTGTTGACCGGTTGCTATCCGAACCGAATTGGTTTGAGCAGTAAGAATCTCCCACCCGGTGGATATACGGGCTTGAATCCGGACGAGAAAAACATTGCCTCCGTCCTGAACGAAGCCGGTTATTCGTCCGCGTTCGTAGGCAAATGGAGTCTCGGAACTCATCCGAATTTCATGCCCCTTAGTCAGGGATTCGATTACTTTTTCGGCATTCCATTCTCACACAGCTTCGTGGATTCCGCGACGGAGGAAAACCTTTACCTGACTTCCAACCTGCCGTTGATTGACAATGAAATCGAGATGGAGGAAGACACCGATCCGTCCGCGTTAACGCAGCTTTTTACCGAGCAAGCGGCGGAGTTTATCGAGACGGTCGGCGAGAATCCTTTTTGCCTGATTATGTCGCATCACCTGCCGCATCGGCCGATCACCGTTCCTCCGGAATTCGAGGGAATATCGGCCTACGGGCCGTATGGAGACGCGGTCGAGGCGCTCGACTGGAGTGTGGGTGCCATGTTGGACGTGTTGAAGTCATTGAATCACGACAAGGACACCATGGTGATTTTTGTCTCGGACAACGGTCCCTACACTGCCGGACAAACCGCGTTGGGTCATCGCTGCGGAAATGCGGGCGAATACCGGGGCGGCAAGAACCACACCACCGAGGGCGGAATGCGTGTCCCGTGCATCGTGCGCTGGCCGAAGCATGTGCCGCCGGGGAAAGTCTGCGAAGACATCGTCTGCGCGATGGATTTTCTGCCGACGTTTGCGGGACTGGCGAAGGTGCAGTTGCCGCGAACTCACAAGATTGACGGGAAAAACATTCTTCCCCTCCTGGAAGGAGAACTCCCGAAGGAACCGATTCGGACGGAGTTTTACTATTACCGGGAGTCGCGCTTACAGGCCGTGCGAAGCGGTGAGTGGAAAATGCACGTGTTCCATCCGGAATGGGGCATCGAAGAGCCAAAGCCGGAAGACTATAAACTGTTCAATCTGGACGCTGACCCGGGTGAAAACACCGACGTCAGTCCTGAGAATCCCGAAGTGGTTGAGCAGCTCATCAAAGTGGCTGATCGGGCTCGGCGTGAACTGGGCGATTCCGTAAAAAAGCGCAGCGGGATGGGGGTTCGGCCGATTGGCGAAGTCAAAGCCGAATAGGAGACTGGAACTCAGTTGATCGGCGCTGCGCCTGTGCCGTGACTTGACCGAATCGATTTCTGTCCGCCTAATACGCTCATGACACGCCTCATTATCTTGTTGCTCGCCGGTTTTCTGATTCCCTCCTCTGGCTATTCTGCCGCCAGGAAGAAGGGCGGAAAAAAGGGTGCCACCAATTACTCCGTTCACACTTTCAAGAAATCGAAACTTACAGACAAATTCTGGGCGGAGGGTGCGCATTACGGAGATTTCAATCAGGATGGGAAAATGGATGTGGTGGTCGGCCCCTTCTGGTACGCGGGCCCGTCGTTCAAGGAACGTAACGAGTACTATCCGGCGACAAACTCATTCAAGATCAAGGGCGATGACGGCAAGGAAAAGACGATTGAGGGCTTCACCGGTGAACTCAGTGGCAAGAATGGTTACTCGAACAACTTTCTGACCTACACCTACGATTTCAATGGCGACGGCTGGATGGATATTCTGGTGTTCGGCTGGCCGGGCAAGGAGACGATCTGGTACGAGAATCCGAGGAACAAAGGCAAGGGGCTCTGGCAGGCGCACGTCGTCTGGGACGAAACCGATAATGAATCTCCGCAACTGCTCGACGTAACGGGCGATGGTAAACCGGAGTTACTCTGCCATGCCCGCGGCTTTCTCGGTTATGTCGAACTGGACTGGAAGAACCCGGATAAGCTGGGCGTGCTGCGACAGGTTTCCCATTTCGACAAAAAACGATTCTTCCGTTACACGCACGGTTACGGTGCCGGCGATATCGATGGTGATGGACGCGTCGATATCATTGAGCGAGATGGTTGGTGGAAGCAACCGGCTGACTGGGACGGGAAAAGCCCGTGGAAATTTAATCGAGTTCCATTCGCGCCGGAAGGTGCCCGCGGTGGGGCGCAGATGTTGGTTTACGATTTCGATGGTGATGGATTGAACGATGTGGTGACGAGTCACGATGGGCACGGCTATGGGCTGAGCATCTACCTGCAATACCGCGACGGTGCGCTCGTGCGATTTGTCGAGGAGCCGGTGCTTGGGTCCAAACCGGGTGACAATTCCTACGGCGTCGGATTCTCGCAGCTTCATGCCTTGGTCCTGGCGGATATCGATCAGGATGGCCTCATGGATATTGTCACGGGCAAACGCTTCTGGGCGCACGGACCGTCCGCTGATGCCGAGCCGGGTGCACCGGCCGTATTGTATTGGTTCAAAGTGGTGAAGGAGCGGCGGGAATTCAAAGTCGTCCCATATCAGATTGACGATAACTCAGGTGTCGGCACGCAGGTCACCGCCGGCGATCTCAATGGCGACGGTTATCCTGACATCGTCGTAGGGAACAAGAAAGGCGCTTTCGTGTTCCTGAATCAGGCGAAGAAGGTGACCAAGGCGCAGTGGGACAAAGCCCAGCCGACAGAGCGGTGATCCCTTCGCGCACGAAGAAATCTCTTAAAGACAGTCTCTTTTAAGGATCTAAACATGACAACTCTGTGTTGCATATGCGACACAGAGTTGTCATGTCAGTTTTTCCCGATGATCTTGGCGGATGGGTTGCCAGCGTTGGAATTCGTTGAAGGCGCGCGCGCTTTTCCGGTCTTGTTCCGTGAAGGGGAATGAGTTCAGCGCTTCGGCTCAAGCGGAGCTTCGCTCGAATGCCTGCAATCTCAAATCGGACGGAGCGCCCACTTGACCGCGCTGCCTTTCCCTGCGACAAATCTCATCATGAAACCGTTTCCCATGTTGGTTGGGCTGGCCTGTGTCGTCGCTGGTTCAATTTCCGCCGCTGATTTTTCCCTTCATCAATTCAAGCGCAGTCATCTGGAAAAGTATTACTGGAGTGAAGGCGCCGCGTTCGGCGACCTGAATCAGGACGGGAAACAGGATGTCATTTCCGGCCCCTATTGGTGGGAGGGCCCGGATTTCAACAAGCGGCATGAGATTTACCCGGCAACGCGCACGACGAAGACGAAAAAAGATGGAAAGGACGTGGAGTTTCCAGGTTTTGAAGGCGATTTCGGCAGCAAAAACTCCTACTCCATCGACAACTTTTTTGCGTTCGTTCACGACCTGAACGGCGACGGGTGGAACGACGTGTTGACCTATGGCCTGCCAAATACTCCGGCGTATCTTTATCTGAATCCGAAGGGGAAGGAAAAGCACTGGACGCGCCACACGGTACTGGATCATGTGGACAATGAATCGCCGACATTCACGGACATCACCGGTGACGGGAAGCCGGAGATCGTCTGCAACTACTTGGGCGACTTTGGTTACGCCTCGCCCGACTGGAGCGACCCCACGGCGAAGTGGAAGTTTACGCCGATCACGAAGAATGGGAAGTGGGCGCGGTTCACGCACGGCCTCGGCGTGGGCGATCTCAACGGCGACAGACGGCTGGACCTGATGTTCAAGGACGGCTGGTTCGCGCAACCGGAATCGCTCAAGGGCAACCCGGTGTGGAAGTATCACGCGGTCAAGTTCGCGCCGACCAGCGCGCAGATGTATGCCTACGACGTCAACGGCGACGGCCGCGCGGATGTCGTCACTGCCCTTGCGTCGCACGGATACGGCCTGGCGTGGCATGAGCAGCTTGCCGAGAAGGATGATGCGGGTTCGCCGAAGTGGCGCTCGCATGTCTTCATGCACAAGAAGCCGGAGGAAAACCGATATGGCGTTGCTTTTCCGGAACTGCACGCGGTGGAGTTGTTCGACGTGGATGGTGACGGTCTCAAAGACATCATCACGGGCAATTGCTACTGGGCGCACGGCCCGGCGGTGGCGCCGGGTCCGGGTGAGGAAGGCGTGCTCTATTGGTTCAAGCTCGTGCGGAACGCGGACAAGTCAGTGGATTGGGTGCCGCATTTGATCGATGGCCATTCCGGTGTCGGCCGGCAGATTGGCACCGGTGATGTGAATGGAGATGGCCGCACGGATCTTGTCATCGGTAACAAGCTCGGCACGTTTGTTTTCACGCACGAAACGAAGAAGGTTTCATCGGAGGCGTACGCCGCAGCTCAACCGAAAGCGAAATTCCCGGCGTTCAAGGATCAACGGTTGGACAAAATGGCCGTGATCGTTCATACGAAACGCCCCAGTGGCCGCCCGGCCGTTGTGCAACCACCGGGGCGGTCCGGGAAGGCGTCGTCGTCGGCGAAACCGGCTGTCGCCAAAGGCGGGGTACTCCCGAAAGGCAAAGACGGGAAGGCGCTCAATCTCGATTTCGAATCCGGCACATTGAAGGACTGGACCGCGAAAGGGGATGCCTTCGCGAAGCAACCGGCCAAAGGGCCAATCAGTCAGACGCGCATTTACGGCGAAGGAAAGATAGCGCTGCGCGAGGGCGATTACTGGCTGGGCGGATACGAGATTCAACTTTCGGACAAGGGGAAGGGAACCCTCACTTCCGCGCCCTTCAAGGTCACTCACCCGTACGCGGCGTTTCGCATCGGCGGTGGTTCGCACGCCGGCACTCGCGTTGAACTGTCGCTGGTCGGGGCGGAAAAGCCGTTCTTCACGGCGCGGGGAAGCAACTCGGAAACGATGCAGCCGGTTGAGGTGGATTTGCGTGCGCACTCGGGAAAGGAAATCTTCATCCGGCTGGTGGACGAAGTCAGTGGCGGATGGGGGCACGTCAACTTTGATGACTTCAAGTTTTATCCGGCAAAACCAAAGTTCAGCGGTGCCCTGGTCGCCGTCGCGAGGCGCAAGGTGAATCCCGCCGACGCGGCGTTGCCCGTGGACAAGGTGGCCAACGCCGGGTTGTCGCCGCAGAAAGCCGCCGAGGCAATGGCGATGCCCAAGGGTTTTAAGGCACACGTCTTCGCCGCCGAACCGGATGTGAAGCAACCCATCGCGTTGTGCCTCGATGATCGCGGACGATTGTGGATTGCCGAGGCATATGGCTATCCGCTGCGTCAACCGGAGGGAGAGGGGAAGGATCGCATCCTCGTCTTTGAGGACTCGAACGGCGACGGGAAGTTTGATCGGCGCACGGTTTTCATCGAGGGCCTGAATCTCGTCAGCGGGATCGAATATGGCTTCGGCGGAATCTACGTGGGCGCGGCGCCTTATCTGTATTTCATTCCCATCGCGGACGGGGATGCGCCCAAGCCCGCCGGCAAACCGCAGGTCCTTCTCGAAGGCTGGGCCTATCAGGATACGCACGAGATGTTGAACAGTTTTCAATGGGGACCGGACGGCTGGTTGTACGGCTGCCACGGCGTGTTTACCCATTCGCATGTGAAGCAACCGCAGGATCCTGAATCAAAACGCCAGTACATCAACGCTGGCGTCTGGCGGTATCATCCGGTGCGCCACGAATTCGAAGTGTTCGCGGAAGGCACGAGCAATCCATGGGGTATCGACTTCAACGAATATGGCCATGCGTTTATCGAAGCGTGTGTGATTCCGCACTTCTGGCACATTTTTCAGGGTGGGAAGTTTCAGCGGCAGGCCGGCCAACATTTCCTCGCCAGCCACGACGAGATTTCGCGGATTGATCCCGGCTACTTCAAACAGGATTTCGCCAAGGGCCCCAAGCCGCCGTTGCATCCGTATGTCTATGACGACATCAAGTCGCATGGCGACCACTTGCACTACCTCGGCTCGCGTCCGCATGCCGGGAACAATCGATCCGATGCCGTGGGAGGAGGACACGCGCATTCGGGGTTGTTGATTTACCAGGGTGACAGTTGGCCTGCAGAGTATCGGGGCAAGGTGTTTATGAACAACATTCACGGCCAGCGGATCAATATGGACCTCCCCGTTCGCGAAGGCAGCGGTTACGTCGGTAAACACGGCGCGGACCTGATCAACTTCAACGATTCCTGGTCGCAGATTCTCAACTTCCGCACTGATCGGGACGGTTCGGTTTATCTGATTGACTGGTATGATGGGCAGGCGTGCCATCGCCGCGAACCGGAGGTGCACGACCGCAGCAACGGACGCATTTTCAAAATCGTTTACAACGACCAGCCGGCAAAGGCGGGCGAATCCGATCCGACCCGGGACGTGCCCCTCGCCATCGCGCTGCTGAGCCGCAATGAGTCGCAGGTCCGGCACGCTCAGCGCCAGCTTCAGGAACGCGCGGCAGTCGGCAAACTGGATCCGTGGGCGGGGAAGTTCATTCGCCACTTCGCGGGCTTGGATGCGGCGCCCCAATACACTTGGTTGGCTCCGAAGCGTTCACGTGAACTGGGGAGTGAGACTGTGCGCTTGCGGGCGATTTGGGCCGGTCATGTCACGGGTACCATTGATTCGAAAGATTTGCAGAAGCTGCTCGCCGACCGTTCTGAAAATATCCGGGCGTGGGCGGTCCAACTGCTGTGTGAGCGTGGAACGCCGCCGGATGCCGCGCTGAAGGAATTTGCGCGTCTTGCTGCGGCGGACAAATCCGCACTCGTCCGGCTGTATCTCGCCAGTGCGTTGCAGCGCATCGACGTTAACCAGCGTTTGCCGATCCTCGAGGGATTGCTCTCCCGCGAGTCGGACAAAGACGATCATAATCTCCCGCTGATGTATTGGTACGCGGCCGAGCCGGTGGTTGGGGCGAACCGCCTGAACGCGGTGAAGCTACTGACGAAGACGAAAATCCCCGTCATCCGCCAATTCATCACCCGCCGAATGACCGCCGGCCAATCCTCCGCGAGCGGTGGTGGGCAATAGGGTTGGTTAACACCTCCGGACCCGACATTCGAGAACCTGCATTAGTCTGGCTTCCTCGGAGCAACGCCATCAGAGCGTGTGGTTGGGAACAATGCACCTGGGGGCAGACGCGACATTTTTGCCGGGCGAATAGGTTCCGCCCGCCGGACAGATTGGCAGCGTGCTCCCCCTGTAATACTTCATCAGATTCGTATCAGCAAACGTGTACGTGTCGGTCGCGACTTTTCGGTTTTCAAGCGCCCATTCTTGGACGCCTCCGTCAATCTGTTTGAGATTTGAGATGCAACTGTGCTTTGAAGGCGCGCGGTAGCGGTGGCCGCTCAGCGCCTTCACCATCCCTTTCACCCAATCGGGCCGGGTCATCAAGACCGCCAGGACGATCACAATTACGGTCCCTGCAGCCCAGATTCCGATCGAGCGTTCTGAACCGCCCGGAGACGGCTCGGCATTGTTTTCTGATTCATCATTCATCGCGGAATCCTGCCGAGAGTAAGTGCCTTTGATTCATTTTTGACGAGCCGAAATACGACGGGCAATCCTCACCGGGAAGCATACCCACCGCCGAACTCATCCGAATCGCTCCGTGTTCATCCGTGGCCAAGTGCTTTTCCGGCGCAATTTGGCATTGCCTCGGAAAATAGCCTTGGTAGCCTTTCGCGCACTTCAGACGAAAATCTGGTTCCGGCGGCGGGCATTCCTGAGTCGGGCGAAAAATGAAAAACCAACGCAAAATATGAGCAAGACATCCCCCAGACTGCACAACGCCATGTGGCCCGGCCTCGTGGGCAAAGGCACTGACGAAGGCCAGGAACCGCCAATCAGCCTCGAACACATGCTCGACCTTACCGCCGCCGCGGAGGTCAACGGCCAGAAGTTTGAAGGCATCGACTACTTTCTTTTCCTCCCCCACACCAATCCCGAAGCCAGCGACGACGAATTGAAAGGTATCGCCGACATGATCGCCGGCAAGGGTTTCGACGTCGGTTCCCTGGTCGCGCCGGTCTGGCCGGGCACGGTCGGCGACTCCGCCATGGGCAACGACGAGCAGAAGGAAAAATTCCTCAGCGCCGTCAAGATGGCCTGCCGCATCGCGAAGATTTTCAACGAACACGGTGTCCGGAAATACGGCTGTATCCGCATTGACTCCGCCGAGTTCGGCGTCGCCAAGTGGCGTGAAGACGCGCCCGCGAACACGGCGAGAATCGTCAGCACATTCAAGGAAGCCGCGAAGATTGCCGCTGACAATGGCGAACGCCTCGCCGCCGAGGGCGAAATCTGTTGGGCGGGCATGCATTCCTGGAAGGACATGCTGGACGTACTCGAAGGCGTCGGCATGCCCGAGGCGCTCGGTTTCCAGGCCGACCTTGCTCACACCTACCTTTACACGCTCGGCTACAATGCGCCGGAACACGGGCTCCTCAAAGAAGGTTACAGTGAGGACGAATTCTGGGCGGCTTACGCGCAGATGACGGACAAGCTTCGCCCGTGGACGATTGACTTCCACGTCGCGCAG
>CALBIE010000786.1 GCA_937893495.1 uncultured Verrucomicrobiales bacterium
CGTTTTTCGCGCAACGCTCCAATGATACACAAACGGCTTCAACGTTCTTCCAGCCGGGTTTTACAAATTCATCACTGACGAATTATCGTTATGCGGCTTATGCCGCCAAGATTGGAACGCCGAGGACTACCTTCATTCCGGTTCCGGGGGACGGTGGAAATCTGGCCTTGAGCGACCCGACGAATCTAGCCGGCCGGGTCGAAATCGTGGCGGACAATCTCGACATGCGCCTTTCCCGCATTCGGGCAGAGAACACGATCACAATCCGGACCACAAACCTCATCAGCAGCACGGGTTCGATTCTTGACGCGCCCAATGTCAATTTTTCTGTTGCGAACGATCGGACAACGATTGCGCTGACGAATTTCGTTCCTGCCCGCGTGCCACGGCTCAATGGAACTTTGCAAGCATACAGTGCCCGATGGACGAATCAGTTTCAAGGTATCCAGATCGCGTACCAGTTGCTGATGGTGGACGCGTCCTTGCTGAGTGATTTTACAAGTGTGTCACTACCGGAACTTCGAGCCAGGGCGACGAATATTGTGGTGCAGAACATTTTGAATGCAGGTCGTTCACTCGTGTTTGATTCGCCGACCGTAACCTTCAACGCCGGGACTGAGCTCAACTTGAATTCAGTGACGATTCCCAATCTGGTTGCCTCCAATTTTCCCAGCCTGGTCCACTTCACGAATGCTGGTATCATCTCGATTCCCGGCGATGGACGATTCGGAAGTGATCGTCCGACCCCGATTTCCAATCTCGTCAACAGCGGTATCATCAGTGCCAATACCCTGAACTTCAGAGTTGATGCTTTGATCAACAGTGGAACTAATATTACCGGCTCGATTTTTGGCGGCGGTGGAGGTCCGATCGATATGGAAGTTAATTCTGCCAAACTTGAGGCAATACCCGAGCGGCGAGGAATGTATTCTTCCGGCGGAAACATCACGTTAAAAGGCAACAGTTTCAAGATTCGTCAGCATACGATACAGACGGCTTCCACGATGTTTCTGGCACCGACCAATTCGATCACGGACACCGGCCTGGGTGCGAGCAATGTGTTTTCAGTCGGCCTTGGGTTTCATTTGCTGGTCAAGCCGCTGACCGGCGATTTGATCGGGTCGGAATTCCGGACGACGATTCCCTTGAATCGACAGATCAATCACTCCTGGGCAGGTAATGATTTCGGACCGTTCGGTCGGGGTTATTCCAATAACATGGCTATCAGCAAGTTGGTGATCGATACATCCGCGAACACTAATGCTAATAACCTGGCGAGTTTCAACGGGATATCCACCAATAACGCCCTTTACACAGATTTTCTCGAATTACGTGGCAACGTCACCAATAGACTCGCTTCGCACCTGGAAATTGGAACGAACCTTACGATTTATTTCGCCAATGCCAACGTACCGGTCGAACAGCTTGACGGGAAACTGGGAGGCCGTCTCCGTTGGGTCAAAGATTTCGCGGGTCCAACCACCTCGGTTGACGTACGCCTGCCGGACGGACGCCTGGTCAAAGTCAATGTCGCCAAACTGAATAGTCGAATCGTGGATTCGGACGGAGATGGCATCGCCAATGCCAATGATGTCAATCCGTTTGACGGAGTTATCTTTGAGAACCGCGTGACCGTAACGAATTTGCCACCACCTTCTGCGATTATCTCCTGGCGAGCTGCGGCTAACACGATCTACGAAGTGCAGGTCAACACAAATAGTTTTGATGCCACATGGCGAACAGTGGCCTTCGTCACCAATACAACGGTGACCAACGGGGTTATCAGTTATGCCGACCCGTTACCGGTCGGTAACCCGCAAAGATTTTACCGGGTAACGTATCAGCCTTGATTGAAATCGGGCATTGCCTGAATTAGTTCAGGAATCAGTTGCAAATGGATAATAACGTCTGGAAACAAAAGCGGCTGGCACGATTGAAGGGAATCCTTGTCGTTTGTGCCGCCATAACGGCGTGTCTTCTCGATGGGTTGATGACGGGACAGATACTGGCGCAGCCGGTAAACCGTGGATCTGCGCCGACGATTACCGCAGCGCAGATAAACGTCAGCGACATGGCCAATCGCCGAAAACCTGCGGGAGGCGGTAACAGTCTCCCGAAAGTTTCCCCCTTGCTGAGTATCTATTCTGGATCGGGAAAAATATCGACTTCTGTGAATCCGGAACGCGGACCCTTGGTTTCCGCTTCCCGACTGCGGACCGCCTCCCCGCCACCCAATCTTTCTTTTCCTGCGCTGGGTGATAACGGCACGACGATTCCTCCTGATACAATGGGTGCCGCCGGGCCTAATCATCTGATGGTGACTTTGAACAGCGAAGTGCGATTTCAGGATAAGAGCGGGAATGCTCTTCCTCCAACGCTGCTCCTCGAGGATTTCTGGCGGCCGGTGGTTAACTTTGGAGGAGATGTTTTCGATCCGAAAGTTATCTACGATCCCTATGCCAATCGTTGGATAACGACAGCCTGTGCCGATAGCCAATCGGCTAATTCAGCAGTGTTGATTGGAGTATCACAAACCAGCGATCCTCTGGGAAGCTGGAATCTCTACCGGGTTGACGCTGACACCAACAACACCACCTGGGCAGACTATCCAGGAATCGGATTCAATCGCCATTGGGTTGTCGTGACGATGAACATGTTTGACATTGCCGGGGCTGGTTTTTTTAACCGGATGCACGCCTATGTTTTTGAAAAGACGAACATGTACAACGGCAATCTGGTCGCTTCCAACACGTTATTGTCCGATTCATCCGTTTTCACGCTGATGCCGACAGTGACTTACGATGAGATGATTGATCCGCTTTATTTGATTTCAAACGAACGTGGAAACAATGGGGCTGGGAGCGGTGAGTTACGATTGTTTCAGATTACGGGTGCGACAGGCAGCGAAAACCTCAATTCGGTGGGCGTTATTCAGGAACCAGTACCTTGGGACGACACTCCGAATGTAGGAAATGCTAATTTTGCCCCGCAATTGGGTTCAGTGGAACGAATCATGAACAATGATGCGCGCATGCTGAACGCGGTCTATCGCAATGGTGCCGTGTGGTGTGCCCAAACGGTATTTCTTCCAGTTACTATTGGTTCCAGATCAGCCGCGCAATGGTGGGAGATCAACCCGAACAGTATCAGTGTCGTTCAGCGGGGGCGCGTGGACGATGCGACCGGCCAGCGGTTTTTTGCCTTTCCATCGATCGCCGTCAATCGTAATGGCGACGCGTTATTGGGTTATTCGAGTTTTTCT
>CALBIE010000787.1 GCA_937893495.1 uncultured Verrucomicrobiales bacterium
CGTAGTCGCTTTCTGCCCGCCGTGGGGAACGCCATTAATCACCAATGAGCAGGTACCGCAGATTCCCTCACGACAGTCGGAATCAAATGCGATGGGTTCCTGGCTTCCGGCGATCAAACCTTCGTTGACCACATCGAGCATTTCGAGGAAGGACATATCCTCGCTGATATCATTAGCGACGTAGGTTTCGAACTGCCCGCGGTCGTCCGCGTTCTTCTGCCGCCATACTTTCAAAGTCAGGTTCATGGCAATTCCTACTTATAACTTCGAGTGGTCATTTTAACCTCCTCGTACTGAAGCTTTTCCTTGTGAAGTTTCCACGCCTTGTTCGGACCCATGTATTCCCAGGCAGCCACGTAGGCGAACTTGTCATCGTGCCGCTTGGCCTCACCTTCATTGGTGTAACCATTCTTAACTTCAGGGTCTTTCTTCGTGAATTGATGTTCCACCCGGAAATGTCCGCCGCAACTCTCTTCGCGCTTCAAAGCGTCGGTGCAGAGTAATTCGGCAAATTCCATGTAGTCCGCGACGCGACCGGCATATTCCAGCGCCTGATTGAGGTTATCCGCCGATCCGGGGACATTGACGTTTTCCCAGAACTCGGCGCGCAGCTCGGGAATCCGTTTAAGGGCGGTCGCCAGGCTCTTCTTGCTGCGAGCCATCCCGCAGTTTTCCCAGACCAGTTTGCCCAACTCACGATGGAACGACCGCACCGTACGCTTGCCTTTCGTTTTCAACAGAATGTCGAGAGTTCCGCGAATACTCTCCTCCGCCGCTTGAAAAGCCGGGTCGCTCGTGCTCGGGCAATGTTTTTTGGTGGATGAAAAATAGTGAGCGATGGTATGTGAAATTACAAAGTAACCATCCGCCAATCCCTGCATCAAAGCACTGGCGCCAAGGCGATTGGCGCCATGGTCGGAAAAGTTGGCTTCACCCAGAACGAATAATCCCGGAATCGAACTCTCCAGATTATAGTCAACCCACAACCCGCCCATCGTGTAATGCACCGCCGGGAAGATGCGCATGGGCTGGTGATACGCATTTTCTCCGGTAATCCGTTCGTACATGTCAAACAGATTGCCGTAGCGCTCACGGACTGCGTCTTCTCCCACTCGACCAATGGCATCCGCGAAATCCAGATAAACGCCAAGGCCACCAGGGCCGACCCCGCGCCCTTCATCGCAAACTTCCTTGGCCGCCCGTGATGCGATATCACGGGGCGCCAGATTGCCGAAACTCGGATACTTTCGTTCCAGATAATAGTCGCGATCCTTCTCCGGGATATCCGAAGGTCGTTTCTTGCAATCATCGACGTTTTTCGGGACCCAAACCCGGCCGTCATTGCGAAGCGACTCGGACATCAGGGTCAACTTGGATTGATGGTCACCGCTGACGGGAATGCAGGTCGGATGAATCTGCGTATAGCACGGGTTCGCAAAGGCAGCCCCGCGTCGATGCGCGCGAAAAGTTGCCGTCACATTGCATCCCACGGCATTCGTCGAAAGGAAAAAGACATTTCCGTAACCACCCGTCGCGAGGATGACCGCATCGGCCGCATGGCGTTCGATTTTTCCGGTAACCAGATCCCGCGTGATGATTCCCTTTGCGTGACCATCCACCAGAACGAGGTCCAGCATTTCGTTGCGGGGATACATTTTTACCTGCCCGGCGCCAATCTGTCGGCTCAACGCCTGGTAGGCACCGATCAACAACTGCTGCCCGGTCTGTCCACGAGCGTAAAAAGTGCGACTCACCTGGGCGCCGCCAAAGGAACGGTTGGACAGCAGTCCGCCATATTCCCGCGCGAACGGCACACCCTGCGCGACGCACTGGTCAATGATGCTTGTGCTGACCTCGGCGAGACGATGCACATTGGCTTCACGAGCACGGAAATCGCCACCTTTGATGGTGTCATAAAAGAGGCGATGCACACTATCGCCATCGTTCTGATAATTCTTCGCGGCGTTGATTCCGCCTTGTGCCGCAATGGAATGAGCACGTCGCGGGCTGTCCTGATAGCAAAAGCATTTAACGTTGTAACCCAACTCGGAAAGTGTCGCTGAGGCGGATGCGCCCGCGAGGCCGGATCCCACTACAATAACGTTGAACTTCCGCTTGTTCGCCGGGTTCACCAGCTTCATGTCGAACTTGTGCTTGTCCCATTTCAGAGCGAGCGAGCCGGAGGGAATTTTGGAATCGAGCTTCATGTTATCGCGCAACCTCCCTTCCTACGATGCCCGCCAGCACGGCCAGGGGGATCGAGGCATATCCGATGAAGAGCAGCACGCCAATCACCGTGCCGGCGTTATCGATGAGCGGACCATAGGTTTTGTTCTTCAATCCCAGCGACTGGAACATCGCCCCGAAGCCGTGCGTCAGGTGCAGACAAAGCAGGGCCAGGGCCACGAGATAAAAAACCGAGACGAGTGGATTTCGGAATCCAATGATCAACATCGAATAGATGTCGTGCCTGCCCAGGATGTCTTTGAATTCGTGAAAATCTTTGCCGGTCAGGTTGATGAAATCGACCATCACCGTGAAATGGAGCAGGTGATAGAGGACAAAAAAGAATACGATGAGTCCACTGACAATCATCGTGCGGGAGGCATAACTGGCGGATGTCGGAGCCGGGCTGTTCAGGTAATCGATTGGACGGGCGGCCTTGTTTTCACTCGAAAGCAACACGGCCATCCAGATATGCACCCCGATGGTGGCAATCAGCCCGATGCGCGCTGACCAGAGAAAACCCGCGTTTGCCTTGAGCAAAGCGCCGTAAGCGTTGATTTGCTCCGGCCCCAGGAAGATTTGAAGATTCCCAAGCAGATGGCCGACGACAAATCCGAAGAGGCCCAACCCGGATATCGCCATGAGATACTTCCGACCGAGCGAGGAGCTGATAATATTGGTGATGACGTTCATCGTCGAAGCGCTTGCTTCAAAATATTTACGGCGATTCTGCGACTGTGCGCCCCATCTAATAGCCCGCCTGCCAAATCGTCAATGAATCCGCGCAAGTATTAGGCCGGCTTCCGAATCGCATAAGATTTGAAACGGATTCTCGGTTTCCCCCCCCGCTTGTCAACGGCCTGCCTCCCTCTCTGTGTAGTTCAAATTGTGGGTTAAGAGCGATTTGCTGTGAATGGGGCGGGAATGGTGGAGTTTTGGAGCAATGGAATACGGACGCTGTTCGGTGAATTGAACCGTGGCATTCCAACACTCCATTACTCCCCGTCACTGGCGACGGTTCGCATTGGCAGGCGATTCTCATCTGCATCGTTCCGGCTTAAACACAGAGGGCGCAGAGAACCCAGAGAGCCGCAGAGCGAGAGGAGAGGGGGAAGGTTTGGACGCGTCCGTTTGGTGGGAATCAACCTCTGATCGCTTTCCCGGGGTTCATGGAGAGGGACTGAGGGTGAGGTGTCGACTCCCCATTGCCGATTCCGCACTTCAACCGTCCAACGGACTCATCACCCCCAGACCCGGCTTCTTCATGACATGAGTGTAAATCTGCGTCGTAGCCACCTCCTTGTGTCCGAGCAATTCCTGCACCGTTCGAATGTCCGTTCCGCGCTCCAGCAACTGCGTCGCGAAGCTGTGCCTCAACACATGCGGCGTCACCTTTTTGTCCAGCTTCGCCTTCCTCGCCGCCGTGCGGATGACGTGTTGAAATGTCGCATCCAGCACATGGTGTCGGCGCCTCAATCCAGTCCGCAGATCCTTCAGGGTCTCACGCGACGGCCAGAACCACTGCCATTCCCACTGTTCGCCCGCCTGCGGCCATTTGCGTTCCAGCCCTTCGGGCAGCCACACCCCCGGCAGCCCTTTGGCCCTGTCTTCCACGTGTAGCCGCCGCAACCGTTCCCGATGGGCCCGGAACCTTTCCTGCAAACGATGCGGCAACACCGTCGCCCGGTCCTCATCCCCCTTGCCCGAACGAATGAGCAACTGCCCACGCTCCAAATCCACATCCTTCACCCGCAGGCGCAGCAGCTCCATCAGCCGGATGCCGCTGCCGAACATCAACTCGCCCATCAGCCGTGAAGTGCCTTCCAGTTGCTCGAACAACCGTTCACATTCCGCCCGGTTCAACACCACCGGCACCCGCACCCTTTTTCGGGCCTTCACAAAGTCGCCAAAATCACCCAGGTCCCGCCTCTCCACGTCCCGGAAATACACCACCAGCGCATTCAGTGCCTGCCGTTGCGTGGCCACGCTCACCCGCTCCTCCGTCGCCAATCTCGTCAGAAACTCGCGTATCTCCGCTCCCCCCACCTCGCTCAATTTCCCATTTCCAATTTTTCCGATTCCCAGCCAGGCGACAAACCGCCTCATCCAGCCCCGATACGTCTGCTCGGTTCTCCACGACCGTCCTCGTTGCCGCAAATAGGCAATGAACGCCACCTCCCACGGTGCTTCGCCCAGATCCGACCGCGCCAGCGACGGCACCCCTTTGAGCACCCGACCCCACTCCCGCCCATGCCGGAAATACCAGTTGAGCGCCTCCTTCCAGTCCTGCAACCGGCGCGGACTTGGAGCCTCCGCCAGCCGCGCCACCTCCAGAAACTCCCGCGCCCCTGACACCGTCGGACCCGATCCGCGCTGGTCGCACCACCCCATAAACCGCATCAAAACCTCACGAAAAACCACCCCCTCGCCCTTTGCCAGCGAGTCATCTGCCGCAAGCGCGGCGCTCCAGTTTGGGAACGAACGCGAGCCTGATGAGGGTTTTTCGGGGACTTGATGCACGATTTAAAAAGACAAACTCAGTTTGTCTTTTGCGCTACACTTGGCAAGCGCTAAATCCTGCAACCAAGCTGACGGAATTCTGCCGATTGCCGATAACATCGCAAAATCAGGCTTGTTTGTCAGTGCGAACCAGCGTAAAGAGACCCCATGCGCCGAGGAAATCAATCTGGGATTGGTCGTTCAGTCTCGGCCAATACATACTGTTCTCGGAAGAAATGAAAGACCCCTCTTCAATGTCCGAAATCGAACGATTGCGACTTTGGTTTCGTGGCCCTGTTTCCAAGCTGTCTGGCGATGATGCGTTTGTAGTTCTCATGATTTCTATGTCGTTATTTGAGCGTTTTGTAAAAGCCTCATTGAAGGAACAAAATCTGAAAGCAACTCCAGAGAAGTTCCGCGAAGAGGCGGCTGATATTCTTAATCTTGATTCTAATTTATTTAATAAGTTTTGGGGTATGTATC
>CALBIE010000788.1 GCA_937893495.1 uncultured Verrucomicrobiales bacterium
AACAATCGTGACGCAAGTATCGTTGGTAGCCATGTTCGTGAGTCTGCCAGTGTTTTGTTCTGGCGCAATCGATTTTCGGTTTTCAAGCGGTGACTGCTTGCGGAGCGGGTTGGTTGTCGGGGTCGTAGTTGAGATTTGGCCCGAGCCAGCGCTCGATTTCCGACACCGTCATTTCTTTGCGCCTCGCATAGTCCGCGATTTGATCGCGGTCGAGTTTGCCGACGGCGAAGTATTTGGAATCCGGATGACTGAAGTACAGCCCGCTCACGCTGCTGCCTGGCCACATCGCAAAGTTTTCAGTGAGCTGGATGCCGGCGTTTTTTTCCACGTCGAGCAGTTCCCAGAGCGTTTGTTTCTCAGTGTGGTCCGGGCAGGCCGGATAACCGGCCGCCGGTCGGATGCCGCGGTAATTCTCGGCAATCACCTGCTCAACGGAAAGGTTTTCAGCAGTTCCGTAACCCCATTCGACCCGGGCGCGTTTGTGGAGAAATTCGGCAAACGCTTCCGCGAGTCGGTCAGCCAGTGCCTCTGACATGATGGCATTGTAGTCGTCATGCTCGGCCTGGTATTTCTCCACGAGCGGCTTCAAACCAATGCCAGAGGTCACCGCAAATCCGCCGATAAAATCCCGGTGTGATGTTGAGCCGGTCTCGGCCACCGGGGCGATGAAGTCGGCGAGGCAGAAATTGGGTTTGCCATCCTGTTTTGCGGCCTGTTGACGCACAAAGCGAAAGGTAGTTTGAACGGTGGTTCGCGAATCGTCGGTATAGAGCACGACGTCATCGCCCATCCGATTGGCCGGAAAGAATCCATAGGCCGCGCGGAGACCAATTCGTTTGTTTACCCGAATGTCTTCCAGCAGAGCCTGCGCGTCGTCAAACAATTTGCGGGCCTCGGATCCGTGCCGTTCGTGTTCAAATATCTTCGGATAAACTCCGCGCAACTCCCACGTGTGAAAAAACGGTGTCCAGTCGATGAGCGGGATCAGGTCGTCGATTTGAATCTCGTCGTTTTCCGATGACAGTGCTCTTACGCCACTGAATTCCGGTTGCGGCGGATGGTAGTCGTCCCAATCAAAGTGAAAAGCGTGGCGACGTGCTTCCTCGAGCGAAATGAGTGTGGCCGCGCGGCCGGTATGTTGGGCCCGAACTGTTTCATACTCTGCGGCGAGTCGAGTTTTGAATCCTTCTTTCTGTTCCGCGCTCAGAAGACTGCTGACAACGGGAACCGCCCGACTGGCGTCAAGGACATGCACCACGGGTTCCGGATAATGCTGGTCAATCTTCACTGCGGTATGGGCCTTGCTCGTGGTGGCGCCGCCGATGAGGAGTGGAATATCGAAGCCCTGCTTTTTCATTTCGCGGGCGTTATAAATCATTTCGTCGAGCGAAGGGGTGATTAGTCCGCTGAGACCGATGATATCGACGTTCTCTTCCCGGGCTCGCGCCAGAATCTTGTCGCAGGGCACCATGACTCCCATGTCAATGACTTCGTAGTTATTGCAGGCCAGAACGACGCCGACGATGTTCTTGCCGATGTCGTGAACGTCCCCCTTGACAGTCGCGAGCAGGATCTTGCCCTGGGGTTTCGTTGCGCGTCCTGCCGCGGCAGCTTCCTGTTTTTCTTTCTCCATGAACGGGGTCAGATAGGCGACGGCCTTCTTCATCACCCGCGCCGACTTGACCACTTGTGGAAGGAACATCTTGCCGGCACCAAACAGATCGCCAACGACGTTCATGCCATCCATCAACGGGCCCTCGATGACAAAAATGGGTTTGCCGAGTTTCTGACGGGCTTCCTCGGCATCCTCCTCCGCATGGTCGGCAATGCCTTTGACGAGCGCGTGCTCAAGGCGTTTCTCAACCGGCCAGTCCCGCCATTCGGCTTTGGCCTTCTCGGTTTCCACGTCGCCGCCTTCGTTCTTCCGCTTCAGTTCTTCGGCGAGTTCGATGAGTCGTTCGGTCGCGTCTTCGCGTCGATTGAGCAATACGTCCTCAACACACACTTTCAGATCCGGCTCGATGTCGTCGTAAACGGCGAGCATGCCGGCGTTCACGATGCCCATGTCGAGTCCGGCCTTGATGGCGTGATAGAGGAACGCGGAATGCATTGCCTCGCGGACGACATTGTTGCCGCGGAAACTGAATGAGATGTTACTGATGCCGCCACTGACCTTTGCGTGCGGCAGGTTGTCTTTGATCCACTTGGTGGCGCTGATGAAATCGACCGCGTAGTTAACGTGCTCTTCGAGCCCGGTACCGACCGTCAGGACGTTGGGATCAAATATTATGTCCTCGGGCGGGAAGTTTACTTTCTGCGTGAGCAGGTCGTAACTTCGTTGGCAGATTTCCTTGCGGCGCTCGAGATTGTCCGCCTGACCCTGTTCGTCGAAGGCCATCACGACGACCGCCGCGCCGTATTCACGAATCTTGCGGGCACGTTCAAGGAACGCTTCCTCGCCTTCCTTGAGGCTGATCGAGTTGACGATGCCTTTGCCCTGGAGACATTTCAGGCCGGCTTCGATGACGCTCCATTTAGAGGAATCAACCATGATCGGGACCTTCGTAATATCAGGCTCCGTCTGAATGAGATTCAAGAACTTCACCATCATGGCCTCGGAATCGATCATTCCTTCGTCCATGTTGATGTCGATGACGCTGGCACCGTTCTCGACCTGTTGCCGTGCGATGGTCAGGGCCGCTTCCAGGTCGTTTTCCTTGATGAGCTTTTTGAATTTCGGCGAACCGGTGATGTTGGTCCGTTCGCCGATCATCAGGAAGTTTTCTGACTCGTGCGTGAAGGGCAGGGAACCGCTCAATCGCAGCTTCGGTGGTAGTTCCGGGAATGAGCGTGGTTCGACGTTCGCGACTGCTTTGGCAATCGCGGCAACGTGTTCCGGGGTGTTTCCACAGCAACCACCAGCGAGGTTTATGAATCCACTTCTGGCGAAGTCTCCAAGATATTGTTCCATATCTGGGGGGTCGAGATCGAAGCCTGTCTCGCGAAGGGGATTTGGCATTCCCGCGTTCGGATAGCATGAAACAGCTGTTTCAGCGAGCCTCGACAAGTCTTCGAGAAATGGACGCATTTTGTCTGGCCCGACGGAACAGTTCAGCCCAACGGCAATCGGATTGACATGTTTAACGGCGTTCCAGAAAGCTTCTACAGACTGAGCGGAAACCATTGTTCGGCCGCCGTCACCGACGGCTGCTGAAATGATGATCGGAAGTTCGATTGATTCGGCTCTAAAGACATCCTGAATTGCGACGAGAGCGGCTTTGGCATTTAACGAGTCAAAAATTGTTTCCACCATCAAGATGTCCACATTACCCGCGATAAGTGCACGGATCTGGCGCTCGTAGGCCGTCCGCAATTGATCGAACGTCACGACGCGAAAACTTTGGTCGTTGGCATCCGGCGACATGCTGAGTTGAACAGTAAGTGGACCAATCGCACCCGCTACAAACCGCTGTCGTCCCGTCTCATTACTGATTTGGTCACAGAGCGCCCGGCATTGTTGTGCTGACTGTATGTTGATGTCCCAAACCAACTCATTGAGCTTTGGGTCGGCTATGACTCCGGAATAAAACTCTGGATCCTTTCTGCCACCTTTTTCACGCGGGTCTGCGATGAAGAAATCACTCTGCGGTATTGTAGTCGCTCCAAACGTATTCGTCTCGATGATATCGGAACCTGCTTCGAGGAAGCGCCGGTGAATATCGCAGATGACTTTGGGCTGGGTCAGTGAGAGCAGGTCGCCATTGTTGAGGAGGTCCACGCGGGAATCCTTGAACCGGTCCCCACGAATATCCGTTTCCTTGAGTTCATACTCGCGAATTGTGGTGCCCATGGCCCCGTCGAGGACGAGGATACGTTCTTTAAGAAGTTTTCTGAGTTGGCTTGCCGTGTCGTACATAAATATTTCGCCGGGCGAGAAAGTGATGGAAACAGTTGAAAAACACAAGTAAACGGACGGTTTTTGAGTGAAGTTCTTTGAGCAGACGCCGATGAATCCTGATTGTCTCGGAGTCGGAGGATCTGCTCATGGCTACTTTGTTCGGGGGATCCGCGACGAATTCGCCGGCGGAAGTTTCTGACTGACCAGAAACGGCATTGACGCCGGACAAACCTTGACTACCCTCTCCCGCTCGTCGCCGTTGACAATCCCAATGCTCTGGCTCCCGCGAAGTGCAGGTTGAATTCTCCCCGCGCAGTGGCTGATAACCGTCGGCGAAAATTGTTGTTTCATGCTAAATATTCGTGAACTCAAAGTGACCCTCGGCGGGCGCATCCTCTTCGAGGACGCCACGTTGCAGGTGAATTATGGCGATCGCATTGCGCTGGTTGGACCCAACGGCGCGGGTAAATCCACTTTATTCTCCATCATTCTCAAGCAGCGGGATCCGGGTGATGGTGTGATCGAGCGCGATGAATGGACCATGGTGGGCCATCTGCCACAGGAGGGTGAGGCCATTGGCGAGGAATCGGTTCTGGATGTGGCGACGGGTCGGGTGGACGAATTGCCCCAATTGGAAAAGCGACTGCTGGAACTGGAAGCGGCGGGAGACGTTTCGTCTGCCGAATATATGGAAGCGCACGCGAAGCACGACAAGCTGAACGATCCGCAGGTCGAAACGCAGGCGAAAAAAATGTTGCGCGGGCTCGGCTATCGCGAGGCTGATATTGATCGGAAGGCGTGCGAGATGAGTGGCGGCTGGATCATGCGCGCGCGACTGGCCCGGTTGCTGGTGATGGAGCCGGACCTGCTGCTACTGGACGAACCGACCAACCATCTCGATTTGCTTTCGCTGCTCTGGTTGCAGAACTACCTCAAGAACTATTCCGGCGCGCTGTTGCTGATTTCACATGATCGCCAGTTCATGGACGAGGTCGTGGGCCACGTTCACGAAATTTCGGACAGGAAACTGATTACCTACACCGGCAATTATTCGGCCTACATTGAGCAACGTGCGGCACGCTATGAGCAACAGCAGGCGGCCTACAAGAATCAGCAGAAAGAAATCGCGTCGCTCAAGGCATTCGCCGATCGGTTTCGTTCGGTGGCTTCCAAGGCGTCCCAGGCAATGAGCAAGCTCAAGCAGATTGACCGCATGGAACTGCTCGAGAAACCTCAGGCACCGCGAAAGCCGTTTCGGTTTCGGATTCCCCAACCACCGCGGGGTGGACAGCGGGCCGTCAGTCTGAAGAATATTCACATGGCCTATGGGGCGAACCAGGTTTACGCGGGACTGGATCTCACCATTGAACGGGGTGAGCAAACGGTGCTGGTGGGGCCGAATGGCGCGGGCAAATCCACGCTGATAAAGATACTGGCGGGCGAAGTGGAATTTCAACAAGGCGAACGCGATCTCGGGCACAATGCCAGGATTGGTTACTTCAGTCAGCATCGGGCGGCCACGCTCGATCCGGATCGGACGGCGCTCGACGAAGTCATGGCCAGCGCCCCGCTGATCCGGGAAGACGAAGCGCGTGGCATCATGGGATCGTTTATGTTTCGCAAGGACGAGATTTACAAACTGACAAAGGTGCTCAGCGGTGGCGAAAAAACCCGACTCAACCTGATCAAGTTTCTCGTCGATCCACCGAACCTTCTCCT
>CALBIE010000789.1 GCA_937893495.1 uncultured Verrucomicrobiales bacterium
CGGAATCCCGGGACTTTTCAACCCCCCTTGTTCTCAGTCCGCCAAGTCGGGTTAACTGTATAGGTTCGGTTAAGTTCTTATTTCGCCCGGGCTGAGCGCCCGGTGAGGTCACCGGGCCAATGCCGGATAATTCGCACTCAAATGGGGAGCGCATGCGTCTCGCATGCACCGGTCGGCGTCCCGCCGACCGGCCGGACGCTACTCGCTGCCACACGGTGTCATTCTTTACCGAATGCCTCGTTTCCCCGAAAATTGCGGCGGGACGCCGCAAATGGCAGGCGAGACGCCCGCGCTCCCCGAACCGGTGAAATATCCGGTGCTACACCTTGTAGGCCGGGTCCCCTGCCCCAGCGTCCCGATTCGGCGGCGAAAATCGCCGATCTCGACTCGTGGAAACATTCCCGTATCCGTCAAACATTATCCGTCCTCCGGCAATGCCCGAGATTTGCCAACGAATTCAACGGGTATCGGAATTGGGATCGATGACTTCCGCTTCAATCTCGACCGCATCGGAGGCCTGATTTTCGCCCGCCCCTTTACCGCCGGAACGCAATGGGTCATTGATAGTTTGTTCCGTCCCAAACTTCGACCGGAATGATTGAGACAGGCGATTGCACATCGATCGTCGAAAGGAAGGAATCAGCAACAGGAAACCAACCGCATCGGTAAGAAATCCCGGTGTCAGCAAGACTGCTCCGGCGACCAGTATCATCAGTCCCTCAATCAACTCCTCGTGCGGGATACGTCCCTGATTGAGCGCTTCCTGAAATCTCGAAAGCGTCTGCATCCCCTGCCGCTTCGTGAGCGCCGCTCCCAGAATCGCTGTGATGACAATGACCGCAACAGTCGGAATCAGGCCGATCTTGGAACCAACCCTGAGCAACAGGACGAGCTCGACCAGCGGTACGAAGATAAAGAGAACGAGCAATCGAGCGAACATGATGAGATTATCCTATCACAGATCGGAAGAGGCGGCACGCAGAGCGTCGAGTGTCATCAAACGCCACCTCAACAATGATTGTCCTTACGGTAGAAGAATAGCGCGATAGAAGCGCTGAGACAATCCCGCACCATTTGGGTCCACGTAGAAGTAGATTCCACCGGGATGAATGATATTCGTCGCGGTCATCCAATTTGTGGTCGTCCCAATCGCGTCGGCATACTCGATGCGGTATTGGTCGTTCGTCTGTCCGGCAATGAACATTCCCGGATACATTTTCAGGTCGCCGAAAAAGCGGAGAATGGCGGGCTGACTGGCCACGCTGCCGACAGCATTACTGACAACCACATCGTAACGCCCGGCCAGCAGCGCCGACCCATTCGTGAGCGTCAGACTTGATGCGTTCGCTCCTGCGATGTTCGTGCCGTTCAATCGCCACTGGTAGCTCAGTCCGATACCAGACGCCGTGACGCTCAATACGGTGGAACTTCCGGGCGTGACGCCGAATCCAACGGGTTGCTGTGTGATGGAAGGTGCGGCTGGCTGGGTTGCCGGCGGATCATACAGCACAACTGAAGCGTCACCGGCGGCGATAGCCAGGACGTTTGTCAATCCCGGCGGAATGATCGTCTGGCCAAAAGTATTGTTTCCCCATCCAACGATGGTCCTATCTTGTTTTAATGCCAACGTGTGTGCCAATCCGGCAGCAATGGCCTTTACCCCGGTCAAGCCGACGGGAACGTTTGTCTGCCCTTCAGTGTTTTTACCCCAGGCCACAACTGTACCGTCGCTTTTCAGTGCGACATTGTGAAACGCGCCGGCGGCGATGGCAGTGACCCCGTTAAGGCCGAAGGGGACAGTGGATTGGCCATCCAGATCGCCACCCCATGCCACGACTGTCCCGTCCTGCCTTAAGGCAAGAGTATGAACGGCACCAGCGGCGATGGCTTTCACTCCACTCAGGCCAGTCGGGACAACGATTTGATTGAGATCGTTTCGTCCCCACATCCTCACCGTGCCGTCCGACTTCAAAGCAACGCTGTGACCATACCCGGCAGCGATCGCCACGACGTTGCTCATGTCTGCGGGGACATTTTTCTGTCCATCGACATTGCTGCCCCAGGTAAGGAGCGAGCCGTCGGTCTTCAGTGCAATTGAATGGGTGGAACCTGCCGCGATCGCCTGAACACCCGTCAATCCGGCTGGGACCGTGGTTTGTCCATCACGATCTGTCGCCCATCCCCACGCCGTAACCGTTCCGTCCTGCCGTAACGCCAGCGTGTGATACTGACCAGCGGCAATATCGATTGCATCGGTCAGATTCGCCGGGACATTCGTCTGACCAAGATCGTTGTTGCCCCACGCAATCACCGTCCCCGGTTGGGGGGCGTTGACCGTTAGGGTGGCTCCTAAACTGGATGCAACTCCAATCTGATTCGTGATAGTGACCGAATAATAGCCGGCTTGGTTTGCTTGTGCATTGGCGATTTTCAGAGTGGAGTTTGTTTCAACCGGAAGGGCAATGTCATTATAAGCCCACTGGTAGTGAAATGGTTCACTACCGGAAACCGTTACGCCAAAGACCGCGGTTTGCCCAATACCCGTCGTAGAGGCGAACGGTTGCGTAAGAATTGTCGGCATTGAAGGAAGATTCGCCGGATCCACTATGGCGAGATTGAAGCTCGTGCCCGCCGCAATCGCAACCACGCCCCCCAGACCAAGCGGATAGGCAGTTAGTGCGTCAGGATTTCCCCATATGACGACCGTTCCATCATGTTTCAGCGCCGCCGAATGACTGCCTCCAGCGGCGATGCCTTTGACACCACTCAGTCCCAGAGGGATGTCGATTTGGCCTTCTGTGTTACTTCCCCACGCCACAACTGTCCCTTCTTCTTTCAATGCCACAACATGTGCATTGCCTATGGCAATGGATGTCACCCCGCTTAGTCCTTCGGGCGAATCCAGCTGACCGAAGACGTTATCGCCCCATGCTACCAGGCTACCGTCCTGTTTTACGGCTGCAGCTATTTTACTGCCGGCCACGACTGCTTTTACCGCGCTCAACCCCATCGGAACAATTGCCGCACTAACCGAAGAACCCCATGATACAACTGTCCCATCCTGCTTTAATGCCAGAAAGTAAGAACCACCGGAAGCGATGGCTTTCACCCCACTCAGGCCAGAGGGAGGTTGTAATACTTCGTTAGTTACTGAACCCCAAACCACTACAGTTCCATCGGCACGAACGGCGGCAGACAGGGATCCAATGGCAACGTCCACCACGTTGCTCAATCCATCGGGAACATTGATTAGCCCTTGCCTACCGTCGCCCCAAGCGGAAACGGTGTCGTCACTTCGTATGGCGATAGACTGAGAATTAATAGCTAAGATCGCTTTGACGCTACCCAGATTCGCAGGTGGTGAATGTGCATACCATTTGTTTTCGCCCCATCCGATTACCGTTCCTTGCGGTTTTGGGCTGAAATTGGCGGTAACCGTTTTCCAACTACCGAGAAACGCACCAAGGGGATTCGAGGTTCCCGAAAAGTTTCCAGTCCAACCATCAAAGGTCGAGATGGCTGGCGTCACCGCTGTCAGCGTTACCGTTTCACCGGCGCTGTAAACATTCTTCAAGGGCGATTGTGTAACCGAACCGTTACCAACAATGTCCAGATAGAGATTGACCTGACCTGAGCCTAATTCAGTAAACAAAGCCGAGACCGTCGGGTTGGGCTGGTTTACCGTAAATTGAAGCGGGAACATTGAACCGCTCGCCGCGCCGCCCCAGATGTTGAAGTAATGCCCCTGCATTGGCTTCGGCATAATTTGGACCGTGGTGCCGAAGGCGTAGGGGCCATTGGGCGGACTGAGTTGCACCAGGCCGGAGCCCACCGTATCGATATTCAGCGTGGTTCCGAATATCGCCTGAACCGTCATGTTTCGGTTCATCGTAATGGCCTTGGAAGGGACGACGCCGTTCACGTCGCCCTGCCAATACAGGAAAGTCCAGCCAACGGCCGCCGTTGCGGAAATTGTGACCACGGAGTTGCTGAGATACGAACCGGCAGACGGCGATTTGGTCACGGTTCCACCGCCGGGCGTCGAGACGTTCAGGGAATAGGTGGGAATGATTGTGATAATAATCGGTCCGGCGTCAGCGGTTGAAAAGTCGTTCAAGTTCACCGCCCTTGCCCGGATGGTGGCATCAGTGTTGACTGTGAATGGGCCATTGTAGGTCAGTGGCCCGCCCGTTGTGGGGGCCGATCCGTCGAGGCTGTAGAAAATGCTCCGGTTGGTGAACGCACTGCTGATCGTGACCAGCGCGGAACCGCTAAATGTATTGGGTGCGCCGGTAGCCGTGCCGGCCACCGAGATCGTTACGTTGGCAGCATTCACCGTCAATGAAGCGAAGAACACCAAACCCGCCACAGAACCCCAGTTTCTCAACCTGCGAAAGCGATCTACGCCGACGAGTAAATATCCAATTCCGGAAGTTTTCATGTAGCGGTGACTCTCAGACTTCGCCGTCAAAGTACTTCGCGTCTTCAACCCGGTCAACACACAGAATGCTCGAATGCTCTCCAGTTTTTGCCAACTAATCAGAACGATTTGTTTCAAACCTCTTTCGCTTTACAACACGGGGGGGAAAGAATGGTACAGCCGTAGGGATTCGAACCCCAAACCTCCTGATCCGTAGTCAGGTG
>CALBIE010000790.1 GCA_937893495.1 uncultured Verrucomicrobiales bacterium
GGCACCCTCTCCCCCATCGGGGGAGAGGGATGGGGTGAGGGGGCGTCCCGGTTCATGGGAAGAAACGTCCCCGCCATCCCAGGTGGGAGCTCACGCCATTTCGGGTTTCAGAACCACCCGTCGAAATTCACGAGCGTCGATTGGCAAATCCACGTTTCCGCGGAATGAATTCCGCGCTCCGTCTGCATCGTTCCGGCTCAAGGCCATTCAATGATTCACCACCGCAACCGTGTATTGTGTTTCGGAAGACTGCCTGCGCAATGGCGCGGTGAACGGAAATGGCCGAACGTTCGTTCGACTGGTTCCCGACTTCACTGCCCGCACTCGCCCCGTAGATTGGGCAGGTTGCTGCCCTTCAGCAGGCAATCCAGCGCCCACCAGAAACACCGCCTTTGCCAAGGTCAACGCGGACCCACGACAATAAAGCTGATTTTATCGGTGTCTTGAAAGAAAGTACCACCGTTATCAACACTCACCAACGTCACATAGTCTGGAGTTGCCTCTACAATTGAAATAAAATTATCCCAGTCAAACTGCCCAAAGATGTTGGCGGTACAACTTGGAGTATCCGAAAACGGCTGGTCAAACCGGATTCTCCAGCCGAGCGGAGTGAGCCCGGCTACGGTCACCTTCTGAACGGTATACCCTGTCCCCTTTTCTCCCGCACTTGCGGTGGTGGTTATGGTGGGGAGGTTGATTATTCCGCGCACGATGCGGAGCGTCTCCTCGCCGACCACGGCTGTCTTGTTGTTGGCAATGAGTTTGCCTGTCGCCGAGATGTCGCCTGCAGCCAACACATCGCCGTCTCTGCTGACATAGAAACTAAGCCCTCCGGCCCCGGGCTCCATATAGAGCAGGAAAGTGTCACCAGGGGCGGATCTCACAATCATCGTCGCGCCGCCTGGCGACAGTGTTCGGTTGATGGCTACTCTGGAACTGGTTCCGCTGAGGGTCAGATTCCCGGAAGCCTTGATGTCGCCCACCACGTCGAGCTTCGAGCCCGGTGTCGCCGTGCCTACGCCGACGTTGCCGCCCGGGCGGTAGAGGTCAACGGAGTTGGCGGCGGTGGTCCATTGGCCGATGCTGCCGGGACCGCTGGCCATCTTCGCCGCCGTGACCGAGCCGTCGGCCATTTGGAGCGTGCCGATGCTGCCGTTGGTGACAGTCTCGGAGATGATCGCGCGAAAAGCCACGGGAGCGGCAAGAATCTGTTGCCGCGGGAGGATGGGGTTGCCCTGAAACGTGATCTGCAGGTAGCGGGTCCCGCCGTCAAAGGCATCAACGATATTGGTGCCACGGGAATCAATCGGCCCGAGGATCGTGTTGAATCGTCCCTGCACGACATCGACAGGGTTCGTCTGCGGTCCCCACTTCGGGGCTCCGCCGGCGGCGGCATCGAAGATGTTGAACACGATGGAGTATTGGGCGTCGGGCACGGCCAGTCCGACGCCGTCGGTCAGCCGACCCTGATAGTTCATTTGTTGCGCGAAGGAGGTGCCCGCGGCCAGCAGCGTGAGCATTCCGGTTAGCAGGATGGTTTTCCAGGGTCGATTTGTTTTCATAGTCGTTTGCATGATGATGGGGCGTGGAAATGTTGAATGGATCAAAGGATGCGGCGGCTCAATCGCGGGCCGCGCTGCGGTGGGCGACGACAAATTCAATGTCTTCGATCAGGTCGAGATTGATGTTGGGGTTGTCATAGAGCGTGAGTTCCCACCCGGTGGTGGCCACGCTGTATTCGTTGAAGGCGTTGAAGGCAATCACCTGAACCTGATGCTGTGTGCTCAGACTCTGGTAGTTGGTTCCCGTCCGGGCGAAGTTTTGGGATTCGTCCTTGAAAGTCCGGACCTCAAACACCGGAACATTCAGGTCGCGCTGCACGTAGGAACGGAAAGGAGTCGTGATCAGTTCTCCCGCGATGTTGCGGCTGTCGGCCGGTGTGTTCAAACGCTGGTCGGGCAGTCCGTTGGGCGCGATACGGGTGCGGGACATGCTCAGGCCGGAATACTTGATCTGGCCGGAAACCTGGACCGGCGTGTTGTTCCCGTGACTCGGATAGACGATGTTGACCTTGACGAAACGAACCACGTCGTGCCAGCGCCCTCTCCGCGTGACCGTGCCATCCGTGGCGTAGAGCGGCCCCACGAAGAACGACGGATAATCCAGATCGCTGAGCCGGGTGGTGTTCATCGGGATGACGAGATTGCCATTGCCGTCCACGAGACGCTTGAGCTTGCGCCGGAACAACTCGGTCTGCGTGACAACCTGCCCGGTGACCTGGTCCACCCGCACACCGGAGTCGGTCGGGTTGGCCGCGCTGAGCACAGATGGGTTTGGCGCCAGGAGTTTCCGCAGCGAGATGACGTCCAATTGATCAACGTTCTCCGAGAAGCCGATCCCGCCGGTGCTGTTGAAGTTTTCCAGGGCAATGAACAGGTCCTTGAGTTCCTCGGCGTTGCGCATCTTGAAGATGGAACCCGAGTCGTAGTTCCGCCCCGCATAGCCGCCCACGAAGTTCTGGTTCCACTTGTACTCCAGCGCCCGCAGCAGATAGAACATCCAGCGCTGGGCGTTGGCAAAGGCGGCATCGGCCTTGATGATCGCGTTGTCCGAACGGACCAGATGGATGGGGTCCGCATAGAAACGGGAACGAATACTGGCCTGATTTTCCTCGAAACTCTGCCGGATGGCTTCGACCTCGCGCAGCAGCCGCGTGCGATCGGCGATCGTCTGGGCGATGGCGTTGTTGTTGTCCTCCATCTCCAGCAGGCTGGCATACTGCTCGCGAATGACGGCGCCCAGTTCCAGTTTGGATTGCTGGATGGTCAGCGGCAGCTCGGCCTGGGACAGCTCGCTTTCCATTGCCACCGCCGCCGCATCGATCTGCTGTTCACGCCTCACCGTTGACGCCGCCGCGGCGACCTGCACGGACGCGTTGATGCCGCCGGCGATGCCGGTCGCGATCCCGGCGACGAAGTTTGGCGAAGCCGCGGCGGCGATGGCGGCATCCGCCAACGCCTGGGCCCCCGCCGAGGCTTGCGCCATGTTCGCGATCTCGGTATAGGCGCCCGACGTGCGGTCCAGATACCGGATCTGGGAAGCCCGAATCGCCGCGCCGATGCCCTCCGCCTGTCCGATGGCGTTGTTCGCGCCGGCAATATCCCTGATGAACTGATCGGAAACCTGGCCGAGGGTCGTCTGCCGGTTGCCCAGGCTTTGCAGCGTCAGTTCCAGCGTCTGCAATTCGCAGGCGGTTCCCGGCTTGGGATGCGCACCGTCGAACTGGTCCACTTCGGAAGGCTGGTAACCGGTGATGTCCTCAAACCGTTTCTTGTAGCCCACTTCGACATCGCCGAGTTCCTTCACCACCAGATCCACCGAAGCGCGGAAGTTCTCGTAGGCCACCCGGGCGATCGCCTGCTCGTCCAGTCCGGCTTCGACGGGAGTGGCATCATTGTTCTGATCGTAGACCAGCGGCCGGAGCAGATCATACGTGTCCGCCGTTCCGCTGCCGTCCTGCAGGAAGACCATGAAGTTCTCATCCAGACCCAGAATGTTGCCCCGGCCCTGAAGAAACGTGCGCACGTTCACCGAGTCGCCAAAGGCCCGCTCCACGCCCCCGATGGCGGCATTCACGCCGGAAGCATCTCCGGCCGGAAAGGTGACCCCGCCGAACATTCCCCGAATCAGGGCAAAGTCCGTGGCCGTGTCCTGCTGCAGGCCGGTGATGATTCCGCGGGCCTTTCCGAAGTCACCCGGAGCCCGGCGCATGCCGCGATAGCGGGCGAGTTCCGCGCTTCGCTTTACATACTCGCCCATGACCCCGAGCAAGGTGGTGTAGTCCTTGAAGCCGTTGAAGAGGGTTGAACCGGCGTCGTAGATGCCGTTCGAATTCGCATCCTCAAACGGCTCGCCCGCGTCATAAAACCCGCTGTTGTTGGAATCCGTGAACACCTCGGCCGAGGCGGTGCGCGGAATTTCCTTCAGCACCGGATCGAAGTCCGGCACGTAAACCAGGATGCCGTTGTTGAAGTACTGCGGGGCATTGGCGTTGCGGGCCGGTTGTTCGGTCTTGAAGATGTAATAGCCGAAGGGCGTGCCCGGAGCGGCGCGGCTGTCGAAGTCCGCCGGTTCGACCCCTTCCATGGGGCGCGAGAGCAACCCGGCATATTGCGCGAGCACCATTTCCAGCCGATGCACGATGTTGGACAGGAGGTTGATTTCCGCATCGATGATGAATTCGCCCGTCAACGTCAGGCCGAGCCGGGTCTTGCCCAGCGAAACGAGGTCGCATTTGTTGAACTGCATCTCGGCGATGGCGCGATCCGTGTACGCATCCAACAAGGCCGTCCGCAGCCCGGTGTGCAACGGACTCACCGCCAGGGCTTCCACCAGATTGGTGATCTGCTGCTCCACCAATATTCGCTCCGCGTTGCCATAGGAGGAAGCGATGCCGTCGAAGTCCGCGACGGTCCGGGTGACACCGTTGGTGTCCGTGCTCGAGCCGAACAGGAGATACTTGTAGCGGAACGCGTTCGTGCTGGCTTCGACTGCCGCCTTCCCCTCCAGGGGATTGGGATAAAGGATGGCGAGCGTTCCGGCCGTGACCTCATCGCCATAGGATTGTAGCAGGCTGTTCGTGCTTGAGCGCACGACGTAGGGCGAGAACGGCTGGCCGAAGGAACTTTCCTGCAGCACATAGCCGCCCCCCGTCGGCTTTTCCGCCGGCGGAGTGTTCGGTCCGACGAGATGGCCGGAATAGAAAATCACCCCGGGTTCGGCGCTGGTGTAGATGGTCGGGGTCCGGTTCTGGAAGTCGGCGCGAATCACCGACGTCAACGTGGCCGAGGCCGGCGATGCGAACAGCACGAAGGCCGCTGTCAGCAGCAGGTACATTGGTGACGGATGGCGCGAACGGTTCAAGGCAGTGTTCATAAAAGCAGCAGGTTCAGGGCGACGGCGGGAGGGTAAGCCCGTTGGTGACGGTCGTTTGACCGGGCAGTTCGCGGACCAGGATGAAGGCTCCGGAGTTGGTTTGATCGAGATAACTCGACACGGTGTTCGTGATGCCGATCCGCTCGGTGTACGTCCCGACAATCAGGATTTCGTCAATGTGATGGTTCGTGTTCGCGGCCGCGGAATCCAAACTGAATGTGCGTGCCAGGCTGGCGTTGCCGGCGAAAATACCCGCACTGCCCGCCGCCAGCTCCGGTGAGGTGATGGAGAAAAGCGTGGCTGTGTTCGTCGTGACGGTGGCCGTATGGCAACCCGCCGGAATGACGCCTTCGGAAATCGAGCTTCCCGGGGCGTTCGTATTCAGAATCGGCAACCCATCCTGCCCCTCGCCGGCAACGAAGCAGGCCTGCATGACACTGTTGCTCCGGCTGAGCATCAAGCGGAAATTGCGCTCGGCATATCTGTCCTTGAGCGTGCCGTTCCAATAGGCGTCGTCGTCCACGAATCGCACCGAGTGGGAACCGCGTATTCCGATTCGGTAGCCCGACACTTCCATCAGATCGACCAACAGGCTGCGCTCCCCGCGCACCACCAGATCGTCCTTGGGAATGATGAAAATCGTCGCGACATTGCCCGATACCAGCGCCGTGCCGGAAAGGGCCTGATAATCCCGCCCCGCCACGGCGGTGCTGCGCGGGTTGATCGTGTAATGCAGGACGTTGGTCGTCGGCGGTCGATCGAAAACCACGTTCAAAGCCAGGCTGCCGCTGGTTTCATTGGCCACCGAGACAGTATTGGTAAAAGCAGCAACGGCCGCTCGGGAAGAGGAGGGAAAACTGTTTGGATCGAGCGGATTCGTGCCGGCGATGACTTCGAGTCCGTCGCTGTAACCGTCGCCATCCGTGTCCACCTTGTTCGGATCCGTGCCTAAACCGGCTTCGGCAATCGCCGGCAGGCCGTCTGCGTCCACATCGTTGGTGGAGATGGTTGCCAGCACCCGGAAAAACTGAAGCGGATCAGCAGGCCGTGGCACACGAAACTCGATATGACCACCGTCCAGCACGGTGAGCGTGCCTCCCGGCAGGTTGCTCCAGTTGGCGATGCTGGTGAGATTCGAACTTCCTTGCAGCGTGAAATTCGTGGAACCGGCGACCGGATGCTTCAGCATCACCCGTATGTGGGCCGATTCGAAACTCAATTGTTCGATTGCCACGTTGGTCTGCGCGACAGCGGCCGCGCCACTGAAAATCAACAGCGCAAAAGTCAGGCCGATGAATCGGCGGATTACACAGCGGGAGTGACGTAAGTTCTTCATAATCGAATCAGGACAGGAATGACGAGAGTCTGGAGTTGATCGATTTCGCCAAGCCACGGACGCAGTGTCCGCCTTGGAAAAGCGATTGAACGAATGGTGTGGGCGAGGGCCGAAACCGGCGGGTTACCTCTGGACGTTGCCTATAATCCCCCTTACCGGCGGCAAAAAGCGCGATGAATCCATGGGTTGGGCGGAATGACTCCGGCCGATCCGCAAAGGGTAGATTGTGTTGAATAATGGACTGCCGACGAATTGCCGACTTGCCGTGCCTGCACAGTAGCTCCTGCCGGATGAGAAGTAAAGGCGCCATTCCTTCGCAATCGATTAGCGGAAGTGCTGGAGCGCTCTGTGAGCCAAAGCTTCGTACATATCCCAAACCGATTCTCAAATAGATTACGCGACTTCTGCCCGTGGAAGTTGCTGCGGGTCACAGACCCGCGCTCCGGATGATGCCATCTCGTAGCGTCATTTTCACTCGGTCGCCAATGATTGGGGTTCGAAAGAATGGTTTTGAGCACTGAAAAACCGATCTACTCTCCCATTCATGCGCGTGAAGCATTTCAAGGCCGCCGCACCATTTCGAAAATGGCTCGAAACAAATCACGCCCGCGCCAATGAGCTGTGGTTCGGCTTTTATCGCAAAGACAGCGGCAAGGGTGGCATCACCTATAACCGATGTCCCTGCCGAACCACGCGCTCGACGTCGCGCTGCAAACGGGTCGGTCCCGACAATCGATAGTCCTGCTTGTTTGGAACAATCTCCGGCACAAGGCAAGCCAGCAACGAGTGGCGTATTCGCAGGCGAATAATCAACCGCCTTCGCTCTCCCATATGGCGCGACGGGCGTCATGAGTCGCGATGTCGACGGTCGCAAACAGTCCCGATCCTGGCTGGTCTGGCGCGATCCACCGATTGACGGTTTGGGTTTCCGCAATAAAGTGGTCCGGTGCCTCCGAAAGAAATACAGTTTGTCATTCCACGCGTTGACATCAACCCGACATGACCATGGCCGGCCCGCCTCCACTTCCACGACCAAAAGAGAAAAGTCTTCGGACGGCCAACCTGCTGAATCTGCTGCTGCCCGGTGCCGGGCACATCTATCTGGGGCAACACCGGTTCGGCGGCATTCTGCTGGTGCTCTTCGTCGCTTGCTTCGCCGCGATGATGGTGACGTTTTTGTTCAGCCTGGCGCAGTATTTCACGCTGACGATGGAAGGAGACATTCTCGAAGGCAATCGACTGGAGCAATTGGGCCAGATTTGGCATCCCCGACGCATGATTGCCCTGGCGGTTGCCGGTGTCATTGTTTACGCCACCTCGTTCATCACGCTTGCTTCCGCGGCGAATGACGATGTGCCGAACAAGCCTTAACAGACCATTGAAGATGTAGCCGACGACGTGAGGAGGCTTTGATCCCATTGGTTTTCCCGAAGGAGTTTGAGCCTCGTTACCTCGGCTGCTACTAAAGATTGAGTTTTTGAACAGGCATTTAAGCTGAATTCGGAATATAAACGCTTGTGAACCGGTCAGAAGAAAGCTGGAATTCCGAAACTCATTTAAGCGTCCAAGAACGAACTTTTCCAACCCGTTCAGGGGCAGTTGTCTGGATTACGGGACGAACGAAATGGCAAAAATGGGATTAACAGACCAATCAGCCGCGATGAATCGGCGCCGTTGGTTGCAGGGTGGCGGCGCGATGGCCGGGGCGATGTTGTGGCCCAATCTGCTGCGCGCCCGGGAGGAGGCGAATAACAACGCACCGGCGCGGCAGGCCATCGTGATTTATCTTCAGGGCGGTCTATCGCACTACGAAAGTTTCGACCCCAAACCCGACGCGCCATCCGCTTATCGGGGTGAGTTTGGTGACATCCCCACAACGCTTCCGGGTATTCACTTCGCGGAACATCTGCCGCGACTGGCCAAGCGCGCCCACAAGTTCAATCTCATTCGCAGCGCCTACGTGGATTCTCCGAGTCATCCGGTGGCAATCTATCAGACGTTGACCGGTGGCGAACTCCCGGATGCCTCGGTGGAAACGAAGAATCGCAACTTGAACCATCCCTCGATGGGCTCGGTCGTCGCGCGGGCTTGCGGACAACGTCTGCCGTTGCTGCCGGGCTACGTCACCATTCCGCATTCCGGGCAACTGGGCCATCGCGTGCACTACGCAACGGCCGGTCCGCTGGGGCCCGCGTTCGAGCCGGTCGAATCAGAAATGCCGCCGGTGCGAGCGGATAAACCCTTTGCGGGTCCACCGGATTTGCAATTGCGCCAGGAACTCTCTCAAGTCCGCCTCGATAATCGACTCGATCTGTTACGGGCCATCAACGGGAACGGCTATCGCACGGAGTCGGAAAGCCCGGATCGGTATCATCGGCGCGCCATGGAAATGTTGTCTGGCGGCGCGGCGGGTGGCGCGTTCGATTTGAGTCGCGAACCTGTGCGGCAACGCGAGCGGTACGGGAATCACCTCTGGGGACAGCAGACGGTTTTGGCGCGGCGACTGGCCGAGGCGGGTGTTCCGTTCACCCTCGTCAACTACACGCTCAATCAGGTGAAAGGTCAGGACTGGGACACGCACGTGGACAATTTCAACCTGATGAAAAACACGCTCTTGCCGCCGATGGATATGGCGGTCAGCGCGTTGCTGGATGATCTCGAGGAACGCGGATTGCTCGACACGACCCTGGTGGCCATGTTCGGCGAATTTGGCCGCACGCCAAAAATCAACGCCAACGCGGGTCGGGATCATTGGGAAAAGGTGTTCTCCGTGATGCTGGCTGGCGGCGGACTGAAGTCGGGAGTCGTTGTGGGTTCAAGCACCAGGGCCGGCGACCTGCCGCTCGAGCGACCGGTTCCTTTCAATGACATTCTCGCCACCATCTACCATCAGCTTGGCGTATCCACCGATGCCATCTTTCACGATCAACTCGGGCGTCCGATGCAGGTGCTCGCAAGAGGTAAACCGA
>CALBIE010000791.1 GCA_937893495.1 uncultured Verrucomicrobiales bacterium
CCAGCCGGGTCGCTCAAGTCCAAGATCGAGACGCCGTCCTCATCATGGGAAGCGATGTACGCAATCTTATCATAAACAACGATTCCATGAGCACCATTGAGTCCATTGAATCCCCCCACCCCGTCCACCACCTCAGACAAGACGTTGGGAACGGCACCCCGATTGATCACCAATTTCGTCGGCGTCAGGTCCAGCAGGGACTCGTCCAGCCAGGAAAACACTCTCTCGAAGGCAACTTCTTCGCCGGAGGAATAACGGATGAGCGCGCGATGAGCGGGATACTCAGGCGTGAGCCACGAATAATAGGCAAACGTATCCGTCAGTTTCCCACGGATTTGATCCAGTGAATCCTGATATTCAATCGTGGGAGCGTTCAGAGTGGGCAATCGAACCGCTGTTTTTTCCGCCTCAGTCTCGGTCACCAAAGGTCTGACGTAGTGGCTGTATTTCTCCACGTCATCCGGCCAGACGAGATTGTAACGAACCAGACGGTAAGGCCATCGAAGGCCCTCCAGTCCCGACTCCAGCCAATGCACCTGCAGATCATTCAAATTGTGGGTTTCCCTGATCGCATAGAGAATCGGGCGCTCGGTGCCGGACAACGACTGAGTATAAGTAAATCTCTGAGTATTTCCGGGCTGCAGGATATGTTCGGAGAAAAGGAACGAATCATCACGGCCATCCTGCCACGCCGTGAGTTTCTCACCCAATTCAATCGTAACTGAATCCGGATTCGGAGGACGGCTGACATCCACGATCTCGAAACCCAAATGCTGCCGTGTTTGTCCATCGGCGTTCTTGTCCCCAAGCAACTCCAAGAACACCCTCCCTTCAATGTTGTATGCGTGAATCTGCCCCTGTTCCTGATCGTACCAAAGCGTCCTTGTTTGCCCCAACCGTTCAGCCGGATTTTCCACGACAAACGACTGCCCCGGTGCGACGTACTCCGCCGCGACGCGTTCGGGAAAATTGTTGTTATAGACCACATTGATTGCTCCGACCCGCGCGGTTGGAACATTAACCAGTTTGCCAACATTCGCAAAAGTACTTTCGGTCCAGTACAATTTCCGGGGTTGTTTGACCGCAAGTCCGGAAATCACATATTGTTTTTTATACAGGGAAAAATAGTTGTTCCCATCCTTGAAATAGCTCCCCGGTTTGGCATCGTAGTCACCCGGCTTGATCGAGCTGTACTGCACTTTCTTCCAAGTGATAAAGTTCGGTCCCGGCTGAATCGCAAAAACTTTGCGGGCGTTCGGACTCCAATAATAGCCCGCTCCGCCGTGATTATTCGTCGAATGCGGTTCCGGATACCAATAATCTTCTTTGCGCACTCCTTCGGGCAACGGCACCCCGTTTTCATCGGTGTCCGGCACCGGAATGATGGCTCCAAACAGGAAAGACACGCCGCGACTGAGGAATGGCGACCCAATCCGCGCCCGAATCATGACCACGCCAGCAGCTTTGTTTCTCGGAAGGTTGAGCACCTCCGCGTTTTGCGCAAGATTGGCCCCACTGACCAGATCGGCTGCTTTTTGCGGCCTGACCAACGCGCCGTAGGTCACAACCCCCTGGAATTGCCCGGGTGTGAGAGGAAGTTGAGTGGGCAAATTGTTGACAGGGTTCGGACCGCGGCCGTCAGAACCGGCAGGCGTCCCCGCCGTCGGGGAAAGAGGCGCGCCATTGACAGTCTGGTAATTGTACAGCGTTGCATCCTGCTGAAGCTCCAGAGGCCCCGTTTGGGCCCGGAGATTCAGGCTTCCCCAAAGAAGTGTCACGCCGACAGCCACCGCATTTACGAAGGTGCGATTCATGATTGAATGGAATTTTTTGATTTGGAAATTTTCAAATTCATGGCATCAGGCCAGGGGCGTTTCAGGAAAAGCGTAGAACCACGGAACAGACATGAACTGGAGAGAACAGCACGTAGTCCCGCCTTCAGGCGGTTCCGACCGGCTAAAGCCGGGACACCATGCAGGATCATCGAGAACCTCCCACGAAAGCAAAACCCAACGGGACTTGTTTCCATGCACCAAGTTCACTTATGATCGGAAAACTCAAATTGCTCCTGGATGTAAATGAGCCCGGGCTAATTGATACGCATGATAAAAGCCACCCAGGTAAACTCGCGAATTCCTCCTCCACTTGTGGCGTATTTCGAAACGGTCGTCTTCCCAAAGTTCACGTGATCAGGACTGGCCCCATAGGGGATGGCTAACACAAGGTCCGGCGTCTTAATTCCACCGTGCACCTCTCCATCACAAACCACCCAACCCGTGGGGACATTCGCGAGCGATGTTCCGGACCACATGATGATTCCCCCAATCGGAATCGTGCCGGGACCGTTAAATGAATTCGCCGTTACCGTTCCTGCGTTCAGAACAGGCACCGTTGCACTGGCGGCGAATAAGGAGGTGGCGGTCACAACTTTACCGGACAGAACACCGGTGGCCGCCACGGCGCCCGCGGATAGACTACCAGCCTCGATCTTATTCGCCGTAGCCGTTCCTGTAACGTTGATCGTTGTGGCGGTCACTGTCCCACCAACATCCAATTCTGTGGTTGGATTGCTTTTGTTGATGCCCAGTTTATTCACCGTGGCTGTTCCATTGACGTCCAGACCGGTCGCGGTGACGGTGCCGTCGACATCCAACGTTGTGCTTGGATTGTTCTTGTTGATTCCGACCTTTCCTGCAGCGCGAATGAGGAGCTGGTTGTTGGCAGTCGAAGAGAAGTCGCTGTTTTGCGAGTCAGCAAAAACCATTGCACCAGCGTGGTTCGCTTTTGCACGTCGTCCGACAGCAACGCTGTAGTTACCAGCGGCTACATTTCCGCCGCCGCCAAGCACTGTTGAAGCGACGCCACTCGCGGTGTTCAGGAACCCTCCGACCACGGTGGTTTTTTCGCCGCTCGCAGTGTTTCTATCACCTCCCCCAACAGTTGCGTGAGTCGCGCTTGCTTCATTTGCATTGCCTCCGGCGATTG
>CALBIE010000792.1 GCA_937893495.1 uncultured Verrucomicrobiales bacterium
GCTCCGGCGGGCTATCCGTGTTGAAAAGAATGTTGCCCGGCTTGATGTCAAGGTGCAGGAGATTGTGCCGCAATGCCGAGTCGAGCGCGCCCGCAATCTTAATTCCGACATCGAGTACCTCCAGTTCAGCTACTCTTCCTCCGTTTTCGATGAGGTCGTCCAAGGTCCCGTTTTCAGCTACCTCCATGACGAGATACTTGTGACCGTCGATCTCGTCAAAGGTGTAGATGTGAATGATGTTAGTGTGGTTCAGGCCAGCGCAGGCGCGGGCTTCCTTGATGAATTCTTTCACTTGCGCCGGGTCGGCGGCGAATTCGGGTTTCATCAACTTGACCGCGACTTCCCGGCCCAGGGAAGTGTCGAAAGCGCGAAAGACCGTTCCCATTCCGCCCGAGGCAATCACTCCCTGAAGCTCGAATTGCCGCAACATCACCGGGATCATCACGGGATGCGAGCACTTCTGGCAGGCAGTTGTCTCAAACGAGGCGAGGTCGCTCTGAATAAAATTCTTCGCGCCACACTTCCCGCAGGAAACCATTTTCAGAGACTTTTTTCCTTCGTTCACATCAGTTGAAACAGAGGTATTTAACCAGTCCGGCATCCAATGCCAAGCCCGATTCCATCGGGAATTTTTCTACGCGGGAATTTTTTGCGTCGATTCGGATTCTCCTTGGTTCCGAATCCCCGTCTGTGGTTCAACAGATGCGCGCATGCGTCTGTTCTACAATCTGCTGTTCTGCGTCTTCTTTTTGCTGAGTGCGCCCTACTATTTCTGGAAAATGTGGCGCCGCGGAAACTGGCGCACGGGGTTTGGGCAGCGCTTCGGGTTTTTCTCCCGGTCATTCCGCGAATCGCTTCGCAATAAGAAATGCATTTGGCTGCACGCTGTCAGTGTGGGTGAAGTAAATGTTTGCGTTCCCTTCGTGAAAGCTTTGCAGGAGCAAATGCCCGATCATCATTTCGTGATTTCGACCACCACCGCCACGGGTATGGGCGAGTTGATGCGCAAGCTGCCTCCAACAATGACGCGTATTTATTATCCGGTGGATCTTTGGATTATCGTGGCCCGCGCGCTGCGTGTGGTTAATCCCGTCGCGGTGATCCTGGTTGAGGCCGAGATCTGGCCAAACTTTCTTTGGCAAGTGAAGGACCGTAAATTGCCTCTCTATCTCGTGAATGCGCGATTGTCAGAAAGTTCCTTTCGCGGTTATCGCCGCTTTGGATTTCTGTTCAGAAAGTTGTTTGGTGGATTTGATGGAGTTGGCGCACAAAGTGAATCGGATGCCGAACGCTGGGCTGAAATCGGCGTCCGGCCTGAGGCTATCAGCGTGACCGGTAATATGAAGTTCGATGCCGTGCGCATTGACAGCACGCCGTCACTCGACGTTCCCGGGTTGCTCGCAGGTTTGAATGTGCCAATTGACGCACAGATTCTAATGGGCTGTAGTACTCACTCCGGCGAAGAAGCGTTGCTGGCGCGGGTCTATCTCAAGCTGAAATCCCGGTTTCCCAAGCTCTTCTTGTGCCTGGTGCCTCGCCATATGGAACGCGCGCCATCTGTTTCCCGTGATTTAGAGGCGCTGGGCGTTCGCTATCGGCTTCGGTTCCCGAAAAGTGAGACGAATTCCAAAAGTGGTAAGGATCTCGATTGTCTGCTCGTCAACTCGACGGGCGAACTCATTGATTTTTGCCGAGTGGCGACAATTGTGTTCGTTGGCAAAAGTCTGACCAGCCGGGGAGGGCAGAATCCCATAGAACCGGCCGCATTGGGCAAACCCCTCATTTTTGGGCCGAATATGCAGAATTTCCGAGGGATTGCCGAACAATTCATCGCCAACGGGAGCGCGCGCGTCGTTCGAGATGAACTGGAATTATGGGAGTTTTTAGATGACGTGTTGACCCGGGAATCCGCCCTGCAGGTAGCCGGAAACGCTGCCCGTGTCGTGGTCGAAGCAAATTCGGGTGCCACGGATCGGTCAATTGCGATGCTAAAACCCCTCCTTTGAAAGAATTGGCGGGAACTGCAATTCCGACAGCTTCCTCAATAATAGCCTTTAAAACAAGTGCAATTGGATCGAGAGGAATCCTGCAAATCCAGGTGATGAAAGGGTGAAAATACTCATCAAAATTCCCTTGACGGAATTTGGGCAACTGGTAAGGATTGGCGCGTCTGAGGTAACAAAGCAGAGACAATTAATTTTAATCAAAACTGGAATATGAAGAAACTAGTCAAACTCGCCATTGTCTGCGCTGCCATGTTCGCAACTACTGCGGCATTCGCGCAAGGAAACCAATACGTTGAAATCGAAACCGATCAGGCTGTGTCTCTGACGTCCGTTCAGGGGACTGTTGAAGTTTACAATCCGGCCACGGGTACTTTTCAGGCTGCCGCTGCGGGAACGACGTTGCCGAAGGGGGCGCGGGTTCGCATTCGGGCCGGCGGTAGCATGAGTGGTGCGACTGCGACTGGTGCGACCACAACGGCCTCGGTCAATGCGTCCGGCGCATTGACAGCGGCTCCGACTGTGTTCAGTGCTCCGGCAACTCCAATTACTCCAGCTGCACAATTGGGCGCTGGTCAAGCGGTTGTAAGCGCTGCTCTCGGGACGGGGACGACTCCAACACCTGTTGCTGCCGTGGTATCTGCTCCTGCTCCAAGGACAACCACAACCACAACCACAACCACAACCACAACGGTGGCAACACCTCCGGTGACTGTAACGATTCAGGTTTTGAATGTCGTCGCATCGGGCGGAGATCCCACGTCCTTGGTTCAGGGTAACCAAGCGCTGGCTGAGCAACTGAAAGAAGTTATTACCGCAACTGGATCCAGTCCAAACTGATTTGGAGTAATCATTTTCACGCGAAAAGCCCGCCTTAAAGGCGGGCTTTTTTTTGTTTCCCGAACCGTGGAAGTGCTGGCAATAAACTTGGCGGTGATTCGTTGCGCCAAAAGCGGTGTTTCCTGCCGGACTGAGTATTTGGATTTCCTGCTCATCGTTCCGGGTCAGTCTTAGAGGCTTGGATCGCAGTCCAAAATAATCCGAAGCGAATGGCGGGTCATTGAATTCGTGCCGCCCCCCCCCTCTCTATCTCACTAAAAGCCTCAGACATCCTGACCTGCCGGGAAATGGGGTGACCTCAAGGGGACGTATTTCAG
>CALBIE010000793.1 GCA_937893495.1 uncultured Verrucomicrobiales bacterium
CGACCTTCGCGTGCCTTTCGCGCCACCGTCGTGAATTCCGGATGCTCGGGATGTTCCCTGAATCGTTGCAACTGTTCCGTGGCCGCCTTGACCTTGTCCTCCTCCACAATCCAGACCATCCACGTGCCATCGCCACCGGCCTCGATTTCATTCTGAATCATCCCCGACCAAAGAATGTCACAGAACTGCCGGGCGCTTGCTTCGTTCGGAAGATTTCCAATGACTCGCATGTATTTAATAACCGATCAATTTCCGTCCATCACAAACGGGCGCGAATCCTGCCCCCATTGCCGGCCCATTCACCAGCAAAAACCATGCGAGCACTCGTCAGAGATCGTAAATATCTGGACGCGATGAAGCCGATTTCGCTAACTGTCCGCGTCAACTGTGAAATCACCCGTGCCTACCGACGCGATACAATACTACGACCGCTATTCCGGCAAGGTGGAGACCGAACAGGTTTACGGCGATGGTTTTCTCCGCTGGACCTATGGTAATCCGCTCGGATTGCTTGCGTTACACGTCCTGGTGAAACGCGCCCTCTTTTCGCGCTGGTACGGCTGGCGAATGGACCGTGCCGCGTCGAAAGCCAGGATATTGCCTTTCATCAAGACGTTTAAGCTCAATTCCGGTGAGTTTACGGAACCGCCCGATTCCTTCTCGACCTTCAACGAGTTCTTTTATCGCAAATTGAAACCGACCGCGCGTCCGATAATCGGAGATCAACACGTGGCGGTCTTTCCCGCTGATGGTCGCCACCTTGGCTTTCAGAATATCAGCGAGATGGACGGCATATTTGTGAAGGGCCAGGTTTTTTCACTCGAAGCCCTGCTCCGTGATTCAACTCTCGCACGCAAGTATCAGCAGGGCTCCATGATTCTCTCACGCCTCTGCCCGGTGGATTATCATCGGTTTCATTTTCCCGTCACCGGCGTGCCATCAACGCCACAAATGATCAACGGCCCGCTTTTTTCGGTGAACCCGATCGCACTCCGGCAGAACATCCGAATCTTCACCGAGAACAAGCGCGCCATCACCCGGATTGAATCAAAGGAATTTGGTACCGTGTTGATGCTCGAAATTGGTGCCACGTGTGTCGGCGGATTTGAGTTCACGTTTACCGCCGATCATCCCGCGTCGAAAGGTGCTGAGAAAGGCTACTTCAAGTTCGGTGGCTCCTCAACCATGCTGCTGTTTGAACCCGACCGCATTCAACTGGACTCGGATCTGCTCGAAAACTCAGCCAACCGCCAGGAACTCTATGCTCGAATAGGAGATCGCATGGGCGCTGCCGGATAGCAGCCAGATCAAAATGTAGCCGCCGAGGCAAGGAGGCGGATTTTTCAGGAAATCGAGAGGTTCTGTCCGCCTCCTTACCTCGGCGGCTACGATGTAATCCCGTATCTTCTAACGGGCCGTCAGACCACCTGACGCTTTTGATATCTTCCGCCGGGTCGCATCCGCTCGAATTCAGAGAGACTTACCCCCCGATCTTCCACAAATGCGCGTCACTCCGGATGAAGACGGCACCAGCGCCAATGGAAGGGGTTCCCAATACGGTGTCTTTCAGATCCAGCGTGCTGACGATTTCACCCTCCGGCTTGCTGATGTCCGCCACCTGCAACAGGCCTTTTTCGTTCACGCAATAAATGTGACCGTTGGCCGCCACGGGTGAAGCAGTGAAAGGCCCCTTCATGCGCAGTTGCCACAATCGGTCTCCGTTGCCCGCGTCACCGCAGGTCAGGGCGCCGGCTTTATTGACGATATAGACCCGACCGCCGAACGCGATGGGACTCGAGGTTCCCGGCGCAAGCTGCCCGCTGCGCCAGAGTTCCACTGCTTCTTTGGTGCCATCACCCGGTTTCAATGCCGTGATGCCGTGGGATGGAACAAAGACGACGCCATTGGCCGCCACAGCCGTCGAGGGAATGGTCGAGGCACCCCCGCCGTAATACCAGACCTCCACGCCGGTGCGCGGTTCGATTGCATGAACACCCGCGCTGGACTGTAACAGTATAATTTTCCGGCTACCCAATTTCGAGATCACCGGCGACGTCCAGTTGGCCGCCTTGGGCCGGTTCTGCTTCCAGCGATTGGCACCGGTCATCACGTCAATGCCGGCGGCAAACGATTCGCTGTCATTTTCGACTTGAAGAACAAGTGTATCACCGGCGACGACGGGAGAGCTGGCCATGCCAAGGGAATTACTCGCGTTCGGATAGTCCAACGTGAGGCCACGCAGCCATTTCAAATTTCCATCCAGATCCAGACAGATGAGATCGTTGGAGCTGTAGGTCACGTAGAGTCTTTTGCCATCACTGACCGGCGTTGGCGCGGCGACGCAGGTCTTGCTGTGAGACATCGTTCGCCCGGTCGCCCAGAACTGACGCTCCCAGATCGTTTTGCCCGTTTTTGCATCAAAACAAAAGACATGCAATCGGGTCTGGTCCGGACCACTCGCGGCGCTGACAAAGACGCGGTTCCCCACGATGATCGGGCTCGACAATCCGCGGCCGGGCAGGTCGATTTTCCATTGCACACTCTTCCTGGCGTCGAGTTTTACGGGGATGTTTTTGTCGGTTGCAATTCCGCTACCGTCCGGTCCGCGAAATTGAGTCCAGTTTCCGGCGTAAGCCGGAGCCATCGCAATCGAAGCGGTAACAAAAGTAAGAATAAGCTTTTTCATGTTTCGAAACTTGTTTGAACAGTTTACTTGCCGGACTTGGGGGATAAAGCCGCCGGCGGTGTCGGCTTGCGGTTCTTTGCCATGAGTGGTGTGCCGGCTTCGTCACTGATCCGCATCTGAAATTGCCACTCGCGCGTCCAGCTTTCGTCCTGCTCATTCTGACATGCCTTCACGAGAATGGTGTTGTTCCCCTGCTTGAGCGTAATGGGTAGCTTGTATTGGTCGATGCGCGCGCCGCGATGGTATTCGTCGCGTCCAAAAACGATCTCGCCGTTCAGCCAGACCTTCCACGCGTTTTTGCAACCGAGACGGATTTCCGCCTTCCGTTCCCGTTCCGCTTCGTATTCGGTGTACGCGTAACCGGTTACTTCCTTGATCATGCCGTACGGCTTATTGAAATCGAGCATGCCATATTGATCTTCGGTGGTGAGAGCCTGCCACTTTACCGTCCCCGCCTTGCCCGGATAAGTTGCATTCAAATCCACCCCTTTCTCTGGCCGAAAGACACGGGCAAAACCCTGACGGTCGGTATTGTCAAATGGCCCCACCACATGCCAATCCATCAAGAACCCAAACTGCTTTGGCAAATCAACGGTGTGTCCCAATTCCCGCAACGCGGAAGCCGCTTTCTGAATCTGATCGACATCGCGCCCGTAACGAAGCGCAGTCTGATAGGTTTTGGTCGCGGCGTCTTTTGAGCCGTTTTTCTTTTCCTTCACTCCACGGTCAAGGACCTGTCGCACGGCATCGCGGCGCAATTCCACGCTCGGATCATTAATCATCCCGGGGATCATGGCCTTCGCCGTGTCGGGATCCACGCGATTAATCAGGTCAAAAGCCAGGCGTCGGGCTCGAGGATTGTGTTCTGTCTTCGCGATGTATTGTTTCAAATCAGCGACCGAAACAGATTTGCCGGAATCAATCGCCCGATCCGCGATTGCATAAATGGCGCCTCGCAGCCAATTCATTGCCAGTGGCGAAGCATTGTCCATCGATGTCAGAATAGTCGTCAGGGCACTGGCATCAGCCTTTGAAAGAGTTTCCCAGGCCCTCCC
>CALBIE010000794.1 GCA_937893495.1 uncultured Verrucomicrobiales bacterium
GGGATGCTCATCCAAAAGGTTGAAATGAATTCCCTCAATTTTTTCCGGATCGAAAAAATTCACCCCGGCATAGAAGTAGATCGGTTCAATTGCGACTTCGTCCCGTATCAATATCCCCTCGGCCTGCTGGAACAGTTGCTGGCGTTTTTTCTTATCCGTCTGCTGATTAGCCTGCCGAATCAAATCATCATATCTGGCGCTCTTCCAACCGGTCCGGTTGTTCCCGTTATTGCTCATGAACATGTCGAGGAACGTGTTGGCATCGTTGTAGTCACCAATCCAACTGCTTCGGCTCAGATCAAAGTTCAACTGCACCTGTTCATTCAGGTACACTTTCCATTCCATCGCCTGAATCTTCATTTCAATGCCCAGTTCCTTTGACCACATTGCCTGCAGCTCAACGGCAATCTGCGAATCGATCGGCATGTTGTTCATCAGGTAGTTGAAGGCCGGAAATCCTTTTCCGCCCGGGAATCCGGCATCCGCCAAAAGCCGGCGCGCTTCATCCGGATCGTAACTCAGCCCTTTTGGAGATTCGTAATCCGCGGTTCCTTTGGGAACAAAGTGATACGCCACCTGCTCGCCCGCCTTCGTAATGTTTTTCACAATTCGTTCCTTGTCGATTGCCATTGCCAGCGCCTTGCGAACGCGCACGTCATCAAACGGCTTGCGGGTGACATTGTAGCGATAGAAATAACTCCCGAGGTAACCAAACGTATGACAATAAGGGCGTTCGCGCAGCACATCCATCAATGAAGAAGGGATCAGGCTCTTGTCCCAGATGATATCGGCGTCGCCGGCCTCAAACAGATTGAGCGCAGTCGAAGCAGAATTCATCGGAATGAAATCAACCACCTTGCTCTGCACTTCGTGCGCGGCCCAATGCAGCGGATTAGCCCTCACACGCACCTTGTCGTTCAAGCGCCAGAATTCAAGTTCGTAGGTTCCATTCACCGGCAATGGCTGTTCCGTCAACCACCGGTCGCCGTGCTTCTCGATCCAGAATCGCGGCACAATGGCCAACGTCGGGAACGCGCATAAATCGAGAAAGAATGCGGTTGGTCCAACTAACTCAACGCGTAAGGTATGGGAATCCAGCGCTGTCACAGCAACGTCTTCGGCCCGGTAGCGCAATCCGGTCGCCGTATTCGTATGCCCCGTGTTAAACGCTTCCGCGTTCTTCACGAAATAGAGTTGCCCCGCATAGTCTGCCGCCGTCATCGGGTCCAGCACCCGTCGCCAGGAATACAAAACATCGTCCGCCGTTATCGCCTGTCCATCAGACCAAACCGCATTCGTGCGCAGATGAAATGTATAGACGGTTCCATCCTCCGAAATATCCCATCGCTCGGCAATTCCCGGTTCGGCTCGCGCGGTTACGCCATTGAGTCGCGTCAACCCCTCGTAGAGGCAGCGCACGATTCGCGAGTCGGCGATACTGGTGATGAGCGCGGGATCCAGCGTCTCCGGCTCCGAGCCATTAATAATTCGCAAATCGGCAGGCGGATCGGGACGAAAGCAACCCGTCAGAAGAATGCCCGGCAAGATCGCCACCGCAAAAAGACGAAGCGCCCAACTGAAAATCCAGCGGGCGCTTGGCGGCGTCGATTGCATGACGCGAAATTACTTTTTACCGGGAATCGGCGCAGCCTTTTTCGCGCTCTCGAGTGCGTTAACCGCGTTTGTTGCCGTCGCGACAGCGGCATTGCTGACCGTGGTCGTTGGCCCGAAGGCCGAAACGATATTGGTAATCGCCGCCATGGCCTGATTGCTCGCGACAAGGGAGGGCGACAGGCTCGGGACCGGAGCGGGCTGGACCGGCACCGCCGGAGCGGTCGCCGCCTGTTTATTAAGTTCCTTGCGAATATTGCTCGTGCCCCGATGGGCAGACGAGTTCAACGCCGATAACAACAAAGCGAGGCCGAGGAATATGCTGGCCGCCCATTTCGTGATCTTGGTCAGCGCATTGCCACTGCCCGCGCCGAAGAGAGCATCGGTCGTGCCCCCGCCAAACGCGGTGCCGGCACCGGCGTCCTTTTTCGGCAACTGAATGAGAATCAAAAGGATCAGCAGCAGGCTGTCCAGAAACAGGATGAAGGTCAAAATTCCGATAACGTAACTCATGGCAAAATATGATTAAATTAATTCAAGCAGTTCTTCACGATATCTGAGAAACTGCGAACTTCAAGAGACGCACCACCGACCAGTGCGCCATCAACATCCGGTTGCCCCATTAACTCGCGGGCATTACCCGGTTTCACGCTGCCGCCGTACTGAATGCGAACCCGCCTGGCGGTAGCCTCGTCAAATAAATCGACAACTTGCGCGCGAATAAATGCGTGCACTTCCTGAGCCTGCTCCGACGTGGCCGTCTTACCCGTGCCGATCGCCCAGACTGGCTCATACGCAATGATGGTTTCCTCCATCTGCGAATTGCTCAATCCTGCCAGGCACCCTTTCACCTGCGTGCTAATGACATTTTCCATCTCGCCGGCTTCACGTTGTTCCAGTGTTTCCCCAACACAAAGAATCGGCTTCATGGACGCGCCGTGGGCCGCGATCACTTTTTTGTTTATCAATTCGTCGCTCTCGTTCTGAAACTGACGGCGCTCTGAGTGACCGAGGATAACGTAACGAACGATAAATTCCTTGAGCATCAACGCGGATATTTCGCCCGTATAGGCTCCGCCGCCCTGTTCGCTCATGTTCTGTGCGCCCAGGCGTATGTCGCTCTCAATGATTTCCTTCGACACTTCACCAATCGCTGTGAACGCGGGACAGACGACTACATCAATGTCCTTGATGTTGGCCAACTCCATCCGCAGTCCCTTTGCGAGATCCCGCGCCTCGGCAACCGTCTTGTTCATCTTCCAATTGCCGGCGATAATCAGTTTTCGATCTTTTTCCATTCGTGTCCCGATGTCAGTCGAGCGGGGTAGTGAACCGTAATCCCCTGTGTGAGTCCAGCCCCCGTTTCGCAAAAATAAGAGGGAAAAGACTATTTATCAGACAAAGCCGCCACCCCGGGCAGCGTTTTGCCTTCCAAAAACTCCAGACTCGCCCCTCCGCCTGTGCTCATAAAAGTGACTTGATCGCCCAACCCGGCATTGTTCAGCGCTTTCACACTATCGCCGCCTCCAATGATGCTCTTGGCTCCTTTGCTTCGGGTCACTTCCGCGACAGCCTCGGCGACAACAAATGTTCCGTCCGCGAAGCGCGGATCTTCAAAAATACCCATCGGACCATTCCACAGGATAGTCTTCGCACCGGCGATTTCCGCCGCGAATGTCTTTGCCGTCTCAGGTCCAATATCAACCCCTTCCTCGGCATCCGGAATATTCGCCTCCGAGTTGACACGATGATTCTCCAGCTTGATGACGGGCCGGCCCTTCTTGTTCAACTCGCCCGTCTCCACCGGCGTGGCGACAATGTTGTCGGTAGGAAGAAGAAACTTTACGCCGCGCTCTTCGGCCTTTTTCAAAGCCGCCAGAGCCATGTCGGTCTTGTCCGGTTCCACGAGCGATTTGCCGATCTTAAAGCCGTTCGCCAGTTTGAAGGTATAAGCCATCGCGCCTCCGATAAGAAGCGTGTCGGCCTTTTCCAACAACTTATCGATGACCTTGATCTTGTCCGACACCTTGGCGCCGCCCAGAATAACGACGAAGGGACGCTCTGGATTATCCAGTTCATCACCCAGGAATTTCAACTCGCGTTCCATCAGTAATCCGGCGGCACACTGTCCACCGCGAGCGGCCACAATCCCGGCCACGCCTTCCGTTGAAGCATGCGCGCGATGCGCCGCGCCGAAGGCGTCGTTGACATACACTTCGGCAACCTTGGCCAGTTTCTCCGCGAAGGCCGGATCGTTCGCTTCCTCTTCAGCGTAATAGCGAACATTCTCGAGTAAAACCACATCACCATCCTTCATGCCTCCGACGACATTCTCGACTTTCTCGCCCAAGCAATCATCCACAAACGCGACCGGGCGACAGATGATATCCGCAAGTTTTATCGCCACCGGACGCAGCGACATGGAAGGCTCACGTTGTCCCTTCGGGCGGCCAAGGTGTGCGGTCAGAATGATTTTCGCGCCCTTGCTGATCAGCAAATCCAGTGTCGGAATCGTCGCACGAATGCGCGTGTCATCATTGAGGACCATTTGTCCGTCCTGCTCAGCCATCGGCACATTGTAGTCCACACGCACAAACACGCGTTTGCCGCTTACATCGATGTCATTAACCGTCAATTTTGCCATAATTCGAAAAAACAGGCGCGCAGGATAGCGATTGCTGTCCGGCAGTCAAAGGGGTTTCGGGTGATAATCTATAGATTTAATTGATGCAAAGCAGGAAGCCGTGTTTTGGAATGCCACCTCCTGATGGAGATGCCGAGACCGCCCTGCTCACCTCACTACTGCTTGCGACGAATATTCAAGTGTACCACACCACTCTGGTTTGTGCCAAGGAAGTAACCAGAACTCCAGTTGCGTTTTTGCACGGTGATTCCTCGAAAACTGACCGGCAACAACGTGGCCGGGTGAATAAACCTGCCATCCACCACGCCCGTGTCAGGATTAATATTGTAGGTAAACTTGCTGATTGTTTCGTACTCCGGCGAGGTCGGTGGCACTGCCGCCGCAGTATCACCAATGACGATTTTCCCCAGGTTGCCACCAGCCAGCACGCCACCGAGTGAACTGCGCGTATCAATTTCTCCCGGCGCGGGGCGATACATGGAACCGAACACAAAGCGTCTTGTCGCGAACCCGCGCGGGTAAAATCGATCCCCATCGGTGGTCGGCTTGAACCAACGCAGGTCGCCATAGAGATCCATCTCCGCGTGGTTCGTCATCGTGATCCAGCCCATCAGCATACCCTTCCCGCCATAGAGAGGCACATGCAGTGGCCAGATGCCGCCTCGTGAAATATGGGTTTCCTGACGAATGATTGTACCGTCCGACAATTCACCGGTCAGATGAATGTTGCCTTGCGAATCCATTTCCACTTCGCCGAAACCATCCCCCTTTGGACTGACCACGGTGTTGGTGGGGCTCGGAATCACCAGGGTATATTTACCGGCAATCACACCAATTGGAGATTGGCCCGGATTGGACGCGCGATATCCGCGAATAACAACGTCAACCCCATCGGCGGAAAATCCACCGGAGACCACGTCAGATTGTCCAGTTGGATCGAGTTGAATTTTCAGATTGATCGGCTGATTGCCCGGCCGCAACAAGGTCTGCTGCGCTTGTCCATCAGTATTAAATTGCCCGCGCAATTCAGCAGTTGCATGTGCCAGGCGCAGCCATCCCTCAAACCCGCCGGTATCACTCACAGACAATTGAAAAAATCCGCTTTTATCGGGAATCAGCGTATCGGTCGGAAACACAAGTCCGCTGTAGCGGCCCGATGAAAATGGAGCCGACGAAGTATTTGCAATAACTCGCGGCGCAACGACCGGCGGCACGACGGCGGGTTGCGCGACCGCACGTGCTCCCGGTATCGATTCAAATTTTGCAGTCAACGTCAGGTTGGTCTTCATCACAAAGCGCAACAGGGGCACTCCGCTCTGCAATCCACCGCTCCATCCGACAAAGTAAGACCCCGGCGCAGGTTCCGCGTTCAATTCGTACGTATCACCGACGTTGTGCAGTTGTCCATTGACAGACGGAATCACGCGACCCTGGCCGATCACATTCACCTGTAGAGGCAACGCAACACTATAATTGAAACTGCGGGTAACCACATCCGATTCGTTTCCGGAACTATCCACCGCCATCACGCGGACCATGTTCATCCCGGGCTGTGCAAGCGCGCGAAACACCCAATTCCTCGTGCCTTGCGCGACCAGAAACTCATTCGTGCCAGCCTGCACCATCACGCGCGCAATAGCCTGATCATCCCGGGCGGTTCCGGTCACCGTCATCACCGGATTGACCAGTGAATATCCCGCCACGGGCGAGTCGATGGTGACGACCGGACGGGCGTCCTCCTTCTGACCATCAAATCTGAAGTTGGCCTGCAAAACCATGTTGGACATGACCGTGAAGGTGATTCGCGGCGCGGTCACGTTGACGCTGCCACCCCATCCGACGAAGTGGGCACCCGCAGTGGGCTCAGCCTGAAGAGTAATCGTTCGCCCGATTTCAAACGTGCTGCCGTGCAATTGTGGATTCACCCGGCCGGCGCCGGAGGTGTAAACGAAGAGTGTCGCCTGCGGCTGTGACGGCATCAGCGAAACCGGGGCATTCAACTTGACCGAACGCCCAGAGCTGAGACGTCCGTCCGGTTTCATCGGACGCGTCTCCGTAGGGAGCACGACAGTTGGCGTTCCGGACGGCACCCGCACTTCAATCGGCTGCCGGCTGCCACCCGGCTTTAAAGGCTCGAACATGGACGCCTCATCGGGTTTGTCCGAAAAAGCCACGCGGGGAAAATTGGTCGCGACGGCGTTCCCTTCTCCGCCCAGAAACGCCGGGATAGGTGGTATCCCCGCAGCAGCGTCGGACGTGGACGGCGTGGGCACAGCCACCACACTGGGCGTCGTCCGTTCAGCCGAATCCGCTTCTTTCCCACCGAATCCAAATGTCCGTTTCAGGCCGCCAAACATGCGCCCGAAGAAGCCTTTTTTTTCAGCTTCCACCGGCAAGTCGGCTTCCTGCTCAATGGTCACGAGCCGAGGTGCCCGTTTTCCGAGCGGCGGGGCAGTGGTCACAATCGGTTGCGACAGGTTCGGCACGACCGGCGTCGGAACGGACGCGTCCGATATCGCGACGGAATTCGGATTCACCATCGGTTGTGACCGATTCACCTCAGCCACAGGCATTCGCGCTGAATCATTATTCACGAGATTTTCCACCTGCTGCTGCATCCTCGCGCGCTCGAGTTTGGCGCTGGCCAGCTCGTCGTTTACAGTCGCCAGACGATTCTCGATTTTTGAAAAGCGAGGACCAAAAGAGCTGTCGAGTTCGTTACGCAACGCGGAAACCAGTTGTTCCTGCCCGGTACTCGTCGTCAACATGGGGGTCGTCCTTCCTTGTGGCTCGATGGCCTCAACGGTTTCAAGCCGCACCACGCTCGATGCCGCACTTTCGGGAATCTTGTATTCCCGCGGCGATGTACTGATAACGATTCGATCATCCGGCCTGGAGACGGTCGTTGGTTCGGAGGTCACGACACTCACCACCGCCGAATTCTCCGGGTACTCACGGACTTCCGTCGCAGTATTCCCTTTCGGTGTCCCGGTAAACGTGTTGCGAACTCCGCGCCACATACGCCCAAAAAATCCCGGTTGCTCCAACTCGGTGACGGGACCTGCCCGGGAAGGCACGCTCGGAGATTCCTGATATCCTACGATTGCGCTTGAGTCCGCAATCACTCGCGATGACCCGCCGGGGGCGACTGCCGGAATCTCGACGGCCGGTGTTACCATGGTCGGCCTCGATTTGGCCCGCGTCAGCTCGGCATTGAGTTGTAAAACTTCGTTTTCCAATGCCACGATCCTTGATTCATAAGCTGGATCGCGGGAATCGTGAGTTGTGGAAGCAACGGCCGTGGTCATTCCGGGTGCGCCAACCGCAACCGTCGTTTCGGGCCGCACAGCAACTGGCTCGCTCCTCTCCCGGACTGGAAACATTGGGGACATATGACCATAGGCAGATGAACTGACGATGCGCGGAACAGTAGGCTCGACCGATTTTGTAATTACCGTCGGCAGCGGAGCAGGCGGCGCGACGGTAACCACGGCAGGGGATTGCCGAGATTCGCGAGCACCCGCCAAATCTGAATTCATCTGATTGACCTGCGATTCAAGCGCCCGCAACCGCGCCTGATAAAGGAGTTCCTTTTCCGATTGAACGACATTCGTCGTCACGGTGGGCGCAGGAGGAGGCTGCACGGTCACGGTGTCAATCAAGGTCGCACTGTCGGCGATGATTCTGGCCGTTGTCGGAGGGGCAGCGGATGCGACCTTCATTTCTTCGCGTTGAAGTTTCGCAACTGCCGCATCACGCTCTGACTGCGATTGGACTAATTCGGTATTGAGCATCTCCAGTTGTTTCTGAACCGCGGCAATCTTTTCCTCGTAGGCCTGCTCTTGAGCAGAATCCAGGTGATTCGTCCGAGTCACGACAATTTCGTTTCCCGGGAGAACCGTCACCAGCGGAACTGAATCGGCTTGCGCCACAACCACGGTTTCGGGCGAGGCTGGAGTTTTATCGGATGACCCACCGGTAATTCCGCGCCAGAGTCGGCTCAGGAATCCGGGCTTCTTCGCCGAACTGGAGCCGTCATCGATTGCACCAGCACCACTGCCGGCATCGGTTTCTGCTTTTGGCGACGCTGCCTTTGTCGCGTCGCTTTTCGGCGGCGCGATGACCACCGTTTCGGGTGACGGTGTCGGGCCACTCGTGCCCGAAGCCACCGGCGTCGGTACCGCTTCACCCGAGTTTTGAAAACCATCTGACCGCGAATTTCCACGAAATCTGGCCCAGCCAATCTTCGCCAGCGGAGATTCCCCGCGGACGGCGTAAAACCGTTTGTTCCACGATCCGAAATAGACAGTCCCATCTGTACCAATTGCCGGCGAAGAGGACACGAGGTAATCCGTCACAAACTCCCACTTTTTCCGTCCGCCCGGAGCCAACGCGTAGAGACTGTGGTCGTACGAACCGATGTAAACCGTCCCATCCTCGGCAATCGCCGGCGTGGAGCGTATCCAGTTTCCAGTGGTATAGGTCCAGACCTTGAAGCCATCCGGCGCCAGCGCGTAGAGCTGTCGATCATCCGAACCGATGTAGATAATTCCATCCGGACCAACTGCCGGCGACCCCTTCACCGGCGCGCCCGTGGCAAACGTCCATTCCTTCTTTCCCTTCGCATTGAGCGCATACACGTGCCCGTCGAAACAACCAAAGTAAATCTGTCCATTCAAGCCGATTGCCGGAGAGGAAATGATTCGACTGGGGGCCTTGAAGCGCCACTTCAGTTTACCAAAGATATCCAACGCATGCACAATGCCGTCGGACGAGGGAATATAGACGGTTCCATCCTTGGCGACTGCCGCCGAACCAATTACCGGAGCCTCCGTCGCATAGTCCCAGAGTTTGTTTCCGTCTGGACCAATAGCAAAAAAGCGGTTCCGCATGGTGCCCACGTAAACCGAACCGTTCGCACCGACCGCGGGTGAGGAAACGATTTCACCATCCGCCTGAAACCGCCAGCGTTCGACGCCTTCCGCACTGAGCGCGTAAATCTGCCCGTCCTTCGACGCGGCGTAAACCGTCCCGTCGCGACCGACCGCAGGGGAAGCGACAATAGGCCCCAGCGTCGGATATTCCCAACGACCCCGCCCATCTGGATAGAACGAATATAATTTGCCGCTGTCCGTGCCAAAATAAATCATTCCATCCGGACCGATCGCCGGGGAAGATTGGATAGCACTCCCGGCGAAGAAATCCCATACCTTGACCCCGGCGGGTTGATCGAAGGCGCTGACCGACGCAGCAACCGCGACCACCAGAATAAGCCACCTGACACGGCGACCAATCCGTGACCGGAGAAGATTGATAATTGGCACAATTCTACGCACTGACGTATCGCCATTAGTCCTTGAACCACAAGGATTTTCAAGCCTTTATACGCCTCAAAGGCAAGAAGGCTTGCACGCCGGCCCGTCTCTCTCTGGTAGATTCGTATTGCACGCTATAACGCTTTGGCTAGTTTGACCCCATGAGACTCTGCCGATTTGAAGACGGGGAGCAGGATTTTCCCGGATTCTATTTTGACGATCGCGTGGTGCCGCTGCCCACTGAGGCGATCTCCCAAGATTCCAACCTGCTGAATTTTCTGCCCGGAGGTTCGATGTTTGAACAGGCAAAGAAATGGGCGATCAGGAGTGATCTTCCGTCCCGCCCGATCGACGAAGTTCGCCTGCTCGTCCCCAACCCGAGCCCCAAGAAGCTATTCCTGCTCGCGGGCAATTACGCGAAGCACATCGAAGAAGGTGGAGAAATCGCGGCCGAACGGGCCGAGACGTTTCCATATGTTTTCATGAAGCCGCCCAGCACTACGCTAACCAATCCCGGCGCGCCAGTCCGGATTCCCACTACCTCACCCGACCATATCGACTGGGAATTGGAACTCGGCGTCGTCATCGGTCGGGGCGGCAAACACATCACTGAAGCGGAGGCCTTGAATCACGTGGCTGGTTACACCATTTTCAACGACATCTCGGATCGCAAGTTTCGTCCCAACCCGAATCGAACGGAACGAAGTCGAGATGCCTTCTTCGATTGGTTGCACGGCAAGTGGCACGATTCGTCCTGTCCCTGCGGACCGTGCATCGTCTCGGCTCATACGCTCACCGATCCTCAAAACCTCAAGATGCAATTGAAGGTCAACGGCGACATCCGGCAGGACGCATCCACCGCCCAGCAAATCTTTCCGGTGGCGGCGGTGATTGAGTTCATTTCAAGTTTCGTAACCCTGGAACCCGGCGACATGATCTCGACCGGCACGGCCGCGGGCGTGGGCAACACAACCAAAACCTACCTCAAACCCGGCGACCGGATTGAAGCAACGATTGAATCCATCGGCACATTGATTTCGCCGGTTGAGGCGGAGTGAAGCAATTGAAGCGGCAGGAACGCGGCATTCATGCCGCTGAAGCATCGGATCCCAGCCAGCAGTCACGCACCCACCTCAGGCATTGGCACCCCGCGCCTTCTCGTGTTTCAGAACCACTGTTCCAAGACCGGGCAAGTCGATTGGAAAATCCAACGCATGAATGGGGCCGCGCTCAGAGCGGAGCGCCGTTCTCTGAACGGCATGGCTTCAAATTAGGGCGGAAGTTGCGAGGTTGAAAAACAGCTGTGTGAATGTCAGCGGGTTTCAATTGAGCGCGGAAGGGCGCCTTTGCAATCTGCAATCTGCAATCTGAACTCTGAACTCTGGCTTCAATGGGGCCGCGCTCAATTTAGCGCGGAAGGAACACGCATTGGCTAATGCGAAGCCTTCCAGATCCTTGCTTCAATGGGGCCGCGCTCAATTGAGCGCGGAAGGTGCCACCGCGTGCTCGCTCTTCGCGCCGCAGTCTCTGCTTCAATGGGGCCGCGCTCAATTGAGCGCGGAAGGCCTTGAACGTTACCACGCGCGCTCCTTCAAGCTTCGCGGCTTCAATGGGGCCGCGCTCAATTGAGCGCGGAAGGCATCGTTAGGCGCACTCGTCGCACACACATACGAAGGCTTCAATGGGGCCGCGCTCAATTGAGCGCGGAAGGACTGGTACGAACACGGCGATGGCGGGAAATATTTCGCTTCAATGGGGCCGCGCTCAATTGAGCGCGGAAGGGTTGTGCTACGATGAAATCAAGCGCGAGATCGACCGGCTTCAATGGGGCCGCGCTCAATTGAGCGCGGAAGGGCCGATTTGTGAACTGTTTAGCATCCCTTACGAGTTGCTTCAATGGGGCCGCGCTCAATTGAGCGCGGAAGGAACCATTTGACTCGATGGTGTGCGTCGTGACGGTCGCTTCAATGGGGCCGCGCTCAATTGAGCGCGGAAGGTTCGACACCTATAAATTACCACAGTCCAGGAGAGTGTGCTTCAATGGGGCCGCGCTCAATTGAGCGCGGAAGGAAATTAAGCCAAATAAAGACTCAGAGTCGGGGCGGAGCTTCAATGGGGCCGCGCTCAATTGAGCGCGGAAGGCGTTATCCCTGTTGGTGTTGACTTTCACGTATTGCTGTGCTTCAATGGGGCCGCGCTCAATTGAGCGCGGAAGGTTGTGGCGGAGAACACCCTATGCCGATAGGCTTGAGATGCTTCAATGGGGCCGCGCTCAATTGAGCGCGGAAGGGCGCCTCCGTCCCATCGTCGTGAACAGACAATTCTTGGCTTCAATGGGGCCGCGCTCAATTGAGCGCGGAAGGTCGACGATCCGCTTGGGATTGTCGTCCGGAATCGAAGCTTCAATGGGGCCGCGCTCAATTGAGCGCGGAAGGGGTAGGATTGGATGGGGGTAAATCGGGGTTGTACAGCGCTTCAATGGGGCCGCGCTCAATTGAGCGCGGAAGGCATTCAACCGACAATTGAAGGCGGTTCTACAGTGAAAGCTTCAATGGGGCCGCGCTCAATTGAGCGCGGAAGGGTGAATCCATCGGTG
>CALBIE010000795.1 GCA_937893495.1 uncultured Verrucomicrobiales bacterium
GGGCGCGCCCGACGGTCGCACTGATCACGCCGCCATTTGGACTGGCTCGAAGATGATCATCTGGGGTGGTCGAAACGGATCGGGCTTCCTCAATGACGGTGCCATTTACGATCCAGCCGCTGACACCTGGACGGCCATCAGTGTCGCCGGGCCTCCAGCCGCGCGACACAGCATGTCAGCCGTGTGGGCCGGAGATCGGATGATCATATGGGGCGGCACCGGCGTGTCGGGTGAACTGAACACCGGTTCGCAACTCATCTTCTCCGGCGGCAATCCCACGAGCTGGACGGCGACATCGACCACCTCCGGCCCATCAACTCGCACGGATCACACCGCAGTCTGGACCGGGTCCAGGATGATCGTCTGGGGTGGCAAACAAGGTGGCGGCTTTCTCGCCAATGGTGGCGTGTTCGACCCGACGGGAAACAGTTGGGCGCCGCTTTCAAACACCGGCGCACCGGCGGCACGCAGTGCGCATCATTCGTTTTGGACGGGGCAGGAGATGTTGATTTGGGGTGGCACGACTGGAGCGGGAACAATCGCCAACGGTGGCGCCTACAGCCTGGGTGGCGACAGTTGGAGGTCGCTGAGCACCGCCGGTTCGCCATTGCTGCGCAGCGCCACGGCGGCGGTCTGGACCGGATCTGACCTCCTCGTCTTTGGCGGATTGAACGCCTCCAGCCAGCCGCAGGCGTCACTGCAAAAACTGTTGCCGCAACCGGATTTCTATTTTTACCGAAAACCGTGAAGGAATTTCCAATGACCAATCACCCAAATCCCAAAGAATCTCGAAATCCGAAATGGGAAGGAGCGAAGCAATCGAATCATGCCGTCGTTCGTGAACCGTCATTGGCGATTCGTCATTCTTTCGTCATTTGGCTTTCGTCATTCGTCATTCTGTCGGTCCTGCCGGCAGCCGCCCAGTGGACGACGCAGACCATCAATCTGACCGAGGGATGGAATGGCGTATTCTTCCATGTGGCGCCACCGACCAACACGTTGACGCAACTGATCACTGCCGAACCGAACATCCAGGAAATCTGGCTGTGGAGACCGACCGTCACGTCCCAGCAGTACGTGGAAAGTCCTGAGCAGCCCACCACGGGCGGTTCACGCTGGATGAGTTGGGCCAGGACCAATGTGGCAGGTTCGGATCTCAAGACGCTGATTGGCAACGCCGCCTACCTCGTCCGCATGGCGGGAACGGCGTCCGAGTCCTGGCCGCTCAAGGGCAAACCCGTTCCTCCACGTTACCAATGGACCCAGAGTGGGCTGAACTTCATCGGCTTCCAGACCAGACCGACGGCGCCGACCTTTTCCCAGTTCTTTACCGGAATTCAGATTGGAACGGAACTGGGTGTCCAGGCCTACGGCTACAACGGCGAACTCACCCCGATGGAGGTGATTGCCCCGGCCACGCGGCTCCTGAAACGCGGGGAGGCCTATTGGTTTCGCGCCGGCAGCTACAACCGCTACTTTGGCCCGTTTGGGTTGCTCCTGTCGGATGCCTCGGGGATCAATTTTGGCACGACAGTGGGACGCCAACGGGTGGTTGTTCGGAACGTCACGGATCAGGATATCTCCGTCAGCGTTCAGTTGAACGTCTCGGAAACGCCTCCGGCAGGAGAGGTCGCCATCACCGGAGTGCCGCCCTTGATTGTCCGGGGTGAGCTGAACACCGCCGACCTCACCTACTCGGCCACCAACTTCCTGAGCCAGCCAAGTCAGATGATGACGTGGAATCTCAAGAAGAAGAACACGCCGGGATCGGCCGTGGAGATCATCCTCGGTATCAACCGCAATGCCATGTCCGGTTCCGTCGGCAGTCTGTATGCCGGGATTCTGCGCTTCACGGACTCCCTCAACCTGACCCAGGTCGATGTGCCGGTCTCCGCGGGCAAGGAATCGCTCAAAGGACTCTGGGTCGGCGACGCCATTGTCACCGAGGTCCGGCACAACCTCCTGCAGAAACCCATCGCCGCCGGGGGCGGAAACTGAAATGAGCCGCATGAAAAGTGTCCCGCGAAAATTGAATCTTCCCGGCCACCCAGCCCGCCCGGCTGCCGGCCGCCGTTTGAACTATTATCGGTGTTCCGAATGGATGAACCGTTCCCGTCCTGTGCACGGAACACCGGCGGAGGCTCGTATGGTGGCCGGACGTCGGGTGGGCCGTGTGGCCCCGTTCCTGCCCATTGCCTGCGACCGGACCTTGGCCGGGCCGGGTGTGAACCTTAATCCTCTGCAAAAATCTTCGACCGCCACTCTGAAACTGTAAATCGCGTATGAAACACCACGACTCAATCACTCAAGCCGGTCGCCTCGTGGCGGCCATGGTCGCTGCCTGGATGCTGTCGCCCACCGCATTGACGGCGGGCGACTATCAGCCACCCGACCTGATGAATTTCCAGGGCTACTTGGAGGACGGCAATGGCCGGCCCTACGGCAAGGCCGCGCCGGAGAACAAGGAACTCATCTTCCGCATCTACAAGCACGACACCAGCACGGCGGGCAGCGAATTGATCTGGGCCGAGCGCCAGACGGTGACGCTCGACAACGGCAGCTTCAGCGTACAGTTGGGCAGCGGTGTGCAGGAAGGCACCGAACCGCACGGCTTGCTGGCCGACGCCTTCAAGAACAACGTCGCCTCGGTTCGGTATCTCGGCATCACGGTGAACGGAGCTGGTGGTGAGATTGCGCCGCGTCTCCAATTCCTCACTGCGCCGTACGCCCACCTCGCCAGCCAGGCGAACAAGCTGATCAACCCGGTTGACGGAGGGGAGTTCAATCCCTTCATCGGTGTCGCGCTTCCCACCTCGATATCCGCGGCTGTGCAATCAACCACCAGCGGGGGCAATGCGCGTGGCGCCAATGCCACCGATCTGCAGATCATTCGAAGCAGCAACAGCCAGGTGGCCAGTGGTGATTTCAGCGTGGTTGGTGGAGGGGAGAGGAATACCGCATCGGGCGACCATTCGGTGGTGAGCGGCGGCATGGCGAATCGCGCCACCGGACAATATTCCTGGGTCGGAGGCGGACTTTACAGTTACGCCGACGGCTGGTATTCGGTCGTGCCCGGCGGACTGCGCAACCAGATTGGTACGGATTCGCACTACAGCACCATCGGTGGTGGGCGATCGAACAACATCCCGGATATGGTTGTTTACGCCACGATTTCCGGAGGCGACGGAAACAAGATTGGTAGCGGCCTTGGGGACTTTGCAACCGTATCGGGGGGCAGGGAGAACGATGCGCGGGCAGCAGCATCGACCATCGGAGGAGGGGGGAAAAATGTCATCGAGACAGCGGCGTCGTTTGCGACCATTGCCGGTGGCTGGGACAACACGGCCACCGGCCAGTTCTCCGTCGTCGGTGGCGGGCGTTTAAATCGTTCGATTGGAGACAACAGCATGGTGCCGGGTGGCCTGAGCTGCGAGGCCCATGGACACTATAGCTTTGCCGCCGGCCGAAACGCCAAGGCAACCAATGTGGCCGCCTTTGTCTGGGCGGACTCCAACGATTTTGATTTCACCTCTTCAGCCAACAACGAGTTCAGTGTCCGCGCCACCGGTGGGGTTCGACTGGTGAGCGGCATTGACGGATCGGGAGGCATTACTGCCGGCATCTCATTGGCGGCCGGGGCATCCGCATGGTCCACGCTCTCGGACCGAAACCGAAAGAAGCAGTTTGCCCCGGTGGACAACGAGACCGTCCTCGAAAAGTTGGATTCCGTGGCCGTCACATCCTGGCGCTACGAGTGGGAGAATGAGTCGACCGTCAAGCACATCGGCCCCACCGCGCAGGACTTCAAGCACGCCTTTTATCCGGGGCGCGACGACAAATCGATCACCACGTTGGAGGTCGACGGCGTTGCCCTGGCCGCCATCAAGGGACTCAAGGCCCGGGACGATCAAAAGAGCGGGCGCATCAACGAACTCGAGCAGGAGAACGAAAACCTCAAGCAGACGCTCAACGAACTGTTGAGGCGGGTACAGGCGCTGGAAGCGAAGAAGCAGTAAGGCGTAAGGATGAAGGCTTAAGGCTGAAACGGAAAGGCAACCACGAATGAACACACTTACCAAGGCCGAAGGACGAAGGCTTAAGGCTGAAAGGGTTGGAGTTCACGCTTCAGCGTGCCCGCCGCGAAGCGGCGAAAACGAACCGTCCAAGAACACACTAAAGTGTGAACTCCAACGGCTTCAACTCATCACCTTGTCACTCCACCACTCCATCACTCCATCACTCCGTCTCCTGATTCTTGTCTCAGCCTTCAGCCTTGTCCCTTCAGCCTTGGAAGCCGCGAACCCGCGCCTTTACGCACCCAACCGGTTGAACCCCATGTTCCAGGCCGGCGTTCCCACCGCCTCGGGTTCGCCCACTGCCGGCCAGTTTGCCAGTGCCGCCGTCAATGGATTCAGCATGAACCTGCGGCCGTTGAACACCTTTGGTGATTCTGCAAATCCGGGTGATGTCGTCGGCAGCATGCCGCTGTTCGGAACGGCCATCAACTCCGACAACCTGGTGACCGCTCGTCTGCGTGGTGGTCTGGGTGGGGCCGGGTACTTTTCCGCAGTGGTTCAAGGAGCGGCAACGGTTCCGGTGTCGGTTCTCGTTGCGGATGAGCAGGGCAATCCCATCACCACCAATCTCGTGCGTAAGACCAGTTACGGCGCCGTGCAGCGGCCGTTTCCGTTGCGGTTGGTCATCCATCAGGACACGAACAGCACGCCGCTCATTCGGTTGCTGCAACGGGTCTTTGTCGGTCTGCGCAGCAGCGGCACCAACCAGTACGACGCCGTGCTCAGCACCAGCGAGGATGCACTCGACGGGCAGAACCTCGATTCCGCCCGCCGCATCAGCGTGGCGCATCTGCCGTGGACCAGTTCCAACGCCCGCTGGAACTTCAGCGGCAGCCTGGCCCCCGGTGGCGTGTTGAAGGCGACCGTCACGCTCAACTACGGCGCTCACGAGTCCAATCCCTTCCTGCACACCTACCATCCCGATCACGACAACCGGAATGCGGAGTTCGGCTCCACGCCACTGGCCAGGGGGCTGGAGTCCTACACGGTCATACGCGACATCACCCTGACCATTACGCCGCCGGGAAATGACTTTGATTCCCTCACCCGCGGCGGCAGCCAGATGGGTGGGGTGTACGAGGAGACGATGACCTTTGAAGGGAAGAATACGGAAAAAAAGGAGTACGACGTGCGCGGCGCGTTCGTCCTCAACCGCATCTCCGAGATCGGACACCTGATCACCGATTGAACGGCAACCACGAATGAACACGAAGAAACACCAATCAAACCGTAGCAGCCGACGTGAGGAGAATCCCAGCGCCGAGAACGTGCGGCATAATGCCATCGAACATGCGTCCCCCGTTGCCAAGGTTTCGCGGTGTGGGGCAGGTCTCCGACCTGCCGGTTGCGGCCTCTCTGAGGGCGCGGCTCGGGGGAACGCACTTGAGCCCCTTAGTGTCCAGGGAACCAGAGGTTCCCGGAACCGGCGGGTCGGAGACCCACCCCACGTTCGCCAGTCCGTTCGTTGGCAGGCTCTGGCTGTATTCGGAATACGGGTTTCGAAACTGAGAATGGATCAGAGCCTCCTGACGTCGGCTGTTACGGTTAAGGGGTTCAAAGCGCGAAGTTCCTTTTCGGCGAAATTTCTCCCCCATGGGGGTGAGGGGGCGTCCCCGTCCGTGGGTGGCATTCCCTCAGTTTTCACCCCGGCTCAAACGACCTCATTCGTGACCCTGAAATGAAAACCATCTTTCACTTTTCCAACGAACCAATGCTTTCCGTCGTGAAACCGTTCAATCCGCCAAATGTTATGAAAATGAAAACTCCATCCCCGGTGCGCCCGCGCGGCGCGAACTGTCTTGTGGCCTGGCTCCTTTGTACCCTCTTGATCGGTGGCCTGGCATCGGTCCTTCAGGCGGCAACACCACCCGAAAGAATGTCGTTCCAAAGTTTCCTCACGGACAACACCAGCGCTCCCCTCAACGGCAACAAGACCATCAAGTTTGACCTTTTCCCCGGATCATCCACCGGATCCAGCGTGTGGACGGAGACCCTCACCACCACCGTCAACGACGGTCATTTCTCAGTGATTTTGGGTGAAGCCACGCCGTTGACGGCGGCTGCTTTCTCAGGGGAACGCTACATGCAGTTGACGGTGGAGGGCACGGTGCTTTCTCCGCGGTTGCGGTTGCTGACCGCGCCCTTTGCCTTTGTGGCCGCAAAGGCGGACACCGTTGCGGACGGCTCCATCGGAAACGGGGCTCTGGCCGACAACTCGGTGACTCTGGCGAAAATGGCCGACAATGCTGTTGGCACTGCAGAGCTGGCTGCCAACTCAATAACGCTGGCGAAGATGGCAGACAATTCCATCGGAACGACTGAGATCGTGACGGATGGTGTTGGGAGCGACGAAATCGCCGCCAATGCTGTTGGCTCCTCGGAGATCGCCTCAAGTGCAGTAACCAATGTGAAAATCGGCGTCAACGCCATCACCCAGGCAAAGATGGCAGACGACTCCGTCGGAACGGCTGAAATCAAGGATGGCGCGGTCACGCAGGCGAAAATGGCAGACAATTCGATCGGAACGTCTCAAGTCAAGGATGGCGCGCTTACGGCGGAGAAACTGTCCCTGACTGGTGCCGGAACGAAGGTGGATATTGGAGAGCGTGGTCTGGGTGTCAATGGCGCTTCGACCCTTAGAACGGTGTATATTGATTCCAACAGTATTGTGGGATCGAATCCTCTTTATAATAAGCACATAAGCTTCGATTTGGACGGAACGCCAGCCACCTGGGACCTGGCGATCAAGGATGGGGGGACCGCAACCGCCAGGTCATTGCACCTGTTTTACGATAATCAGTCGGTTTTCGATCTGCAGGCAGCCGGCCATCTTCACATTGATGGCGCGTTGACCCAGTCAAGCGATCGGCGGCTCAAGAAAAACATCGAACCGTTGGAAAAAGGAGTGCTCGATAAAATCTCAAAACTGCCGGCGGTCCGCTACCATTTGAACTCGGATTCGGATCAGGACACGAAACGGGTCGGATTCATTGCGCAGGATGTGCAGAAGGTTTTTCCAGAACTGGTCAGCAAGCCGGACGAATTCCTTGCGCTGTCATACGGGGACTTCGGCGTCCTCTCCGTCGCCGCCATCAAGGAGTTGCGCGAGGAAACCGCCGGCAAGGTAGACGGGTTGGAAAAGCAGAATACCCGATTGAAGTCGGAAAACGCTGCCTTGAAGCAACAGTTTGAAAACCTGTTGTCCCGTTTGCAGGCGCTCGAGAGCAAGGTGAAATAGCGCGTGGCTGTCAACTGACAGCTTTTGGCAAATAGCAAAAAATTAGTTTTAAAATTTTTAACCCCGGAACATCGGATGAAGCCATGAGAACGAGACGAACCAAATGGATGGGAGCATTGGCCGGGATGCTTTGCTTCGGCGCGGGCGGGTTGTCCGCCGCCGAGCTGCAACAGACCACCAACCTGTTCAATGTCATCAATGGGGATGGCATTCCGACCAACGGGGTCATCACCGTCGATCTCAGCTTTGTGTCCGCGGTCATCTTCTCGGCGTCACAGCCGTGGTCGATGGGACCAGAGAACGGAACGCCGGTGCCCACGAATCTTGCGGGGGGCAATTTTCGCCTGGGAGCGACCCGGGTTGGAGCGCCCTTCTTCGGTCGGTCCACGACCTTCCTGTTCGGTCAGGTGATCAATCCGCCGAACCATGATCGGGTTCAGGCAGCGTTCACGGGTGGAGTCACCCCGGAGTCCTACTGGGAGAGCCGGCCGTTCGAGCAAAGTGATATTTTGGGTTACGAATGGAACGCTTCGCGGCGAAAAGTTATTGCCCTCCGCGACAGTGCGTCGGGAGAATTCAAGGTGGTATGGAGGGTGGAGGCCCCTGAAACCTCCCAGCCGGCCGGAACGGAAGGCACCGATTACATCTCGGAAGACGGGGTGTTCTATCGCCTGCGCAGTTTCACGTATGCCGGTGTGGTGAAGAAAGGCAGCACCTTGGCTCCGCCCGCGACGGATGTTGATTCAAATGCCTTTGCCGGCGGCGTCACGGCGGACAAATATTGGGCCGCCCGTCCCCACAATCTTCGCGAAGCTCAGCGCTACTACTACAGCCCTTCGGCACGCCTGGTCTTTGCCACCCAACCGGGACAGGTGACCGTCCGTTGGCGAACGCAGGCGCCCATTGTCACGAATGGCCTTGTTGATGGATCCGATTTCATTTCGGATGCGGTCGGGAATCACTTTGGCCTGTTCCTGACCAACTATGTGATTTCCGGTGCGCCCGTGAAACCGCCCCGATCCATTTTTTGGACGGGTCCGGCAGATCAGGGAATCCCGGTGCTGCCCCCCCAATCCCGGTTGTCCGGAGTGAAAATTGTCCACAACTCCGATTTCCCGGAAGTGGTTCCGTCGGGTGAAGGCGAAGCGGTCAATGGCGAAACCGGGATTGTGGTGGAGAACAATCCGGTGGATTTGTCCGTGCGCAAGACCCTGTTCTATTCAGAGAACGACAAGACCATTCAGGCGCGCAATCGCGAGGGGCGCGTGTTCATGGAGCTCCAGGGTGATCTCGATGCGGCCAGTGGTTCCCCGTCTCATTTGGGGTTTGAGATTATCAACGTCGTTCGGCGACCCATTCCAAAGAGTGCCAGCGCTGAATTGGGTGAGCCCGTGCTGCTCCGCCGGTTGAACGGTGATCCGAACGGTGAGTTGTTGACGGCGCGGGTCGCCAATTCATCCGATGGAAACAAATTCATACACCGCCATTTTGTGACGGGCACATCGGAACCGGTGCTGTATGCCAAGCGGAAGACGGAGCACGTCAATGACATCGTGTTGTGGTGGATGGAGACGGGGGAGCAGGGCATTCTCTGGCCGAGCGAGTATGTCCAGTACGCCTTCGATTGGCCGACCGACGAAGCGAGTTACACCCATTATGTCCGGCCCCTTGCCACCAGTCAAATTGAGGCCCGAAAGACCGCCGTGGCCCTGCCGACAGCCAATGCACCCACCTTGGAGTTTCAGGACGATCCTGAAAACCCCCGTGCCCATATCGACAACGACTTCAAATTCTACACCCGGTTGGATGAGTCTTTTCCCG
>CALBIE010000796.1 GCA_937893495.1 uncultured Verrucomicrobiales bacterium
ATGGTTTCTCTGGATTGGGGCCCGCGGTCGACGTAATCGCCGAGGAACACGACGGTGTCGTCTTCGCCCGGCTGGATGAAACTAATGAGCGTAATGAGCGCATCAAAACAACCGTGAATGTCGCCGATGGCATAGGTGCTCACGGTGCGATTGAATCGGTTAAGTGATTGCCTGACTGCATTTACTCGAGCCGGAGTCTGGGGGGCAATTCACCTGGAAACAAGTCCATTGGCGATGCGGGGGGCTGGTGTTGAGGAACGAAATTACTTTGACACACGGAAGCACTCGCGGGAATAAACCGGGGCAATGATTAAGATTTGTCGATTTGCGAATTCCGCGGGTGCGATTCAATGGGGTGTGGTGAATCCGGATGATTCCATCGGTTCGCTTGCCGGCGTCGGTGTGGCGTCGCTCGGTGATGTTGTCGAAGCGAAAGACCCGCTGGGAATTTTACAGAGGGCAATCGAAAAGGGATTGCCGTCAATTGCCAGCGATCAGATTCGCCTGCTCGCGCCGGTTGATCGCCAGGAAGTCTGGGCGGCTGGGGTTACCTATTTGCGCAGCAAGGCGGCCCGGATGGAGGAAAGCGAATTCAGCGCGAGTGCCTACGATCGGGTTTATGACGCCGAGCGGCCCGAGTTGTTTCTCAAGTCACTGCCCGAAAAAGTGGTCGCGACGGGAGGGCAGGTCGGCATCCGGAGCGATAGTAATTGGAACGTCCCGGAACCCGAACTGGCATTGGTCATGAACTCCAGCGGAACGGTCGTGGGTTGCACGATTGGCAATGACATGAGTTCACGTGACATCGAGGGAGAGAACACGCTTTACCTCCCGCAGGCGAAGGTCTATCGCCTCTCGTGTGCATTGGGTCCGTGTATCGTCATCGGCGCTACGGAAAGCGAGGCGCGCGAATGGACGATTCACCTGACGATTGAGCGAAGCGGGGAAACGGCATTCGCTGGTGAGACCTCGGTTTCGCAATTAAAACGTTCCTTCGACGAACTGGCCGAATTTTTGTTTCGCTGTCAGGATCATCCGCATGGGGCAGTGTTGTTGACCGGAACCGGATTAGTTCCGCCGGACGAATTCACTCTGGCCGTCGATGATGTGGTTACGATCAGGATTTCCGGGATTGGGCAGCTCGTAAATACGGTGGTGTCGGTTTAGGTTCGTTTTGCGGCAACGAGATGTAACCCTGGCGGTTCCGGCGCGTCATTCAGTAACGTGCCTCTCGAAGCAGAGAACGGTACGGAAATAGCAGAAACAACAAATCGAAGAATCATGAAATATACCAAAATCATCGCGTCAGTCCTGTTGGCCGGCGCATTCGCTTTCAGTCCAATGCTCATTGCCGCGGACGGGAAGAAAGGCAAGGACGCCAAAAAGGGTCAAAAAGGCGGACAACGAGGCGGAATGGCGGCGATGTTTGAGAAACTCGGATTGTCCGACCAGCAAAAGAAGGATATGAAGGCGGCTCAAGCCAAGATGCAGGGAGCTGAAGACCGACGGGCCGCGTTCCAGGCGTTTCAGGCGGAGTTGAAAACGATCCTCACCGAAGAGCAGATGAAGAAGATGCAGGAACTGCGTGGGCAGGCCCGCAAAGGCGGCAAAGGTGAAAAAGGAAAGAAGGGCGAAAAAGGAAAGAAGTAAGGCGATTTCCTACAGCCTCCGATAATATCAAAGCGGCGGATTTATCCGCCGCTTTTTTTCTGGTATTGATGCGCCGCTTTCTAACCACCTGATGATTCGAAGGCGGCGTTCATGCGGCGAATGCGCGATCCGAGTTCCAACGCGATGTTCTTCATCACCGCCTGGCCGAGATTGGGTTCGCGCTGCGTGAGTTCAAAAAACTGAATGCGGTTGATGATGAGGAGAATCGTAGGCTGTTTGGCAATCGCCATGGCGCCGCGCGTGCTCCCGTCCAGAAAAGCCAGTTCGCCGAATACCTGACCTTGTTCCATGCTGGCCAATGGTTGGGATTTTTCTGACAACACGATATCGACTTGACCTCGCATCACGACGAACGCTTCGTTGCCGACATCGTCGCGATTGAAGATGACTTCGCCAGGTTTGAAGAGTTTTTGTATGAACAAGCGGCCCAGCTTGCGTAACTCGCCGTCGCCGAGGCCTTTGAAGATTGCGAGGTCGCGCAGCATATTGACGATCGCCGTGCCCATCGACTGGTCCTTCAGGCAGTTGGTTACGACCTTCAAGATCGCTTCGGCGTGCGAGGTCAGGTTGACGGCGTCAATGTCGATGTTCTGGTTGAATTTCACCATTTTTACGACATCAAGGTTTCCTTCGGCATGTTTGAAAAACCCCGGGAAATAGGCGACTGGCACGAACCCGAGTTGTTCGGCACTGATGAGCAAGCGAACCGAGGTCAGCAGAATGTCCACCTCCACGTAGAAGGAGTTGAGCTCGGCTTGGGAAACCTTGATGAGCTCGTGAAACAACGCTCCGAGGGAAAGATTGTCGGTACAGAACGCGTCCATGACCCTTACGCAGCGATCCATTTCGTCGAAGAGGTAACGCACGCCTCCGACGATTTCATCCTGGCGTGTGGCGATGATGGCGTTGGTTGGCATTTTACCGGGCACGCGCATGAAACCATGTCCGGTATTAAATCCGCCGGAAATCTCGTGGTGCGGATGGAGGGATTCCATTTCCCCGCGACGTTGGATGTATTTTTCATCGCTGTGACCCTGAAATTCCACGTCGGTCTGGAGCGGATATCCGGTACCGCCGTCGCGCAGACTAAGGGTGCCCGAGATGCGCAAATTGGTCATGGCAGCGGACGCCAATTCATTGATTTGCGGCAATGACTCGGACAAGGCCACCCGGGTGCTGATGATGGCGCGAACCGGCTTGACGTAGAACAGCACTTCCTCGCGCGTGCGATGATGATGCTTGTCCGGTTGAAATCCCACGCAAACGAATCCCTCCTGCTCAAACAAAACCTGCTGTTTGTTGTCGGACGCCAATACGCGGACAATCGCCAATTGGCGCCGTTCCGTGGCGAGACGTGAAATCTTCCTGACCAGCTCGGCAGCGGATCCGTCCGGGTAACTTTCCGGACGGAAGAGGTTGCGGCCCAAATTGGCCACGGGGTTTTCCGCAGACTTCAGCCCTTTGGGCATCCGAAAACTCAAACTATCGTCAAGCGAGCGGGGTTGGAACTCAAGGAATGATATGGCGGCCATTGTCTTGCCGTCCTGATCCGCAATCCATGTTTCGTGACTGCTTTCGTCCCCGAGTTCCCGAACGATCCAGCCCATATCAAACACCTGCTTGGCGGGATGGTCTTCACCGAGAGTATCCCGGGCCAGGCTCAGCCAACCGGGGGCATCTTCGGCCGAGGCGTTTCGAATTTCCAGTGGCATGAATGTGGAGAATGGGCGTTAAATCTTTGTCGAGATGGTGGAAAAACAACAAAAATGGTGCCCGCGGCAGGATTTGAACCTGCACGGTTTTACCCACTAGAACCTGAATCTAGCGCGTCTGCCAATTCCGCCACGCGGGCACACTGTCGTTGGCGGCGCCAAGCTAGTGAGCGCTGCATTCGCGCGCAAGCCAAAATCTGGGTCAATAACGATTTTGAAATCGGGATTGATGAATTTGAGTTCCCGTTCCCTGATATTGATCAGGGCTCACCTGAAATCGGGTGATTTGGCCTCTTCGTCGGGATTATCGGTGACCGCAGGGAGCGGGATTCAAAAACCGGCTGAATCAGGCCCGGGAGACCGTCATGGAAATGCGCGTGAGATTCTTCCCGCCTGCGTGTACGGCACCGATCCCGCGATTTTGGCGCGATTTTGCGGTGAACCTTTAGTAGGGTGAATCACCATACTTTCGTATGGCGCTGCCAGTAATCGGATTTGCCTTCCCCGGCAAATTCAGGGTTTAAGCGAAACAAGTCGGTAACTGGCGCGTTTCATTTGGTCTGTTGGCATGCCGTCTGCTCAGAGGTTGACAGACAAAGTCGGCTTTTGAAGAGGGCTTCAGGAACGAGCCACTTTCAGATTGCTGACAATAGTTCAAACGAAAATAAAATGAAAACACTACAAAACAAAAAACGCGGGGCCTTCACGCTCATCGAATTGCTGGTCGTGATTGCCATCATCGCCATTCTTGCAGGCATGCTCCTGCCGGCACTGGCCAAAGCCAAAGCCAAAGCGGCTCGCATCAAATGCGTGAACAACCTCAAGCAGATCGGTCTGGCCTTCAAGGTGTTCGCCAATGACAACGACGATCGTTTTCCGGACGAAGTTCGGCCGGCCATCGTTGTCGGCGGAGGAAACGCGTTGAATACAACCGCGAGTAGGGCATGGGAGCACTTCTTCACCCTTTCAAACGAATTGGGCACTCCGAAGATAATTCTCTGCCCGAGCAATCGTCAGAAGAAAAACTCTGGTGCCCAGGATTGGACGACGACGGTTGACATCGGTTTCCTCAGCGGGGCTAGCGCTTCCCGCACCGCGTACGCCACCACCATGACCTATCCAAATGTCGGACGGGATAACTCAGTGTCCTATACTATCGGTGCAGATGCTGATGAATCGGTTCCGAGCAGCATTCTGTCCACGGATTACAATATCCGCATGACGGGTACGGCCACGGATCTGGCAACCGGCCCGGAAGGGGCTGGTTGGATAGGTAGTTCTACTCCGGGCTTATGGCGGTGGGTTGTTGGAGCGGGTGGGCAGGGCCATTTCGCCTTGCACGATACCGGCGGCAATCTTGCACTTGCTGACGGCAGTGTGCAGCAGTGCACCGCAGCCGTATTGCAACAGCAGGCTGTTAACATGATCAACGCTCTCGGGCAGGCTACGATTACCACAATATTTCCTGAGTAATCCCTCACAGTGAGATAAAACAAAAAATTATCGAGCGCCTCTCCCCGGAGAGGCGCTTTTTTTGTACATTTCGGATTTCCAATGCAGGAATCTGCGCTGACAGGGCGCGAGAATGGCGCTTTTCAATCGTTCATGCGTGAATTCGCGCTGCTTACAGTTGTATTGTTCCCTGGCAAAACCGCCAATAATGGCGTTTTATGGATGAACCGGGATTTTTTTTCGCTTATTCCAGTCGTGGAATGCGATTTGCTAAGTAACGACCCAAGTCTTGTCGAGAGTCGGCAGTGATTGAAAACTGAGCCAGTCGAAAAATATCATGAAAAACAAACTAATCTCTAAAATCAGGGCGTTCACCCTCATCGAATTGCTGGTGGTGATCGCCATTATCGCCATTTTGGCCGGGATGCTCCTGCCGGCGCTGGCCAAGGCCAAGGCCAAGGCAAGCCGCATTTCCTGCGTCAATAACCTGAAACAAATGGGAACCGCCAGCAAGATTTTCGCTGGCGACAACAACGACGCTTATGTTGGCCAGCTTCTGGTCCCTAATGCGGCGAGGACCGCATTCACAGGTGCTCAGATGGATTATGCGGGCACTATTTTCAACTTTGGTGCCAATGACATCGGCGGGACATCGATCACAATGAACTACGCCTACCTCGGTGTGATGTCTAATGAACTGGGTAATCCGAAGGTGTTGAACTGCCCCGGTAACGCCTTGAAAAAGCGGAATGTGGCCAGTGACTGGACCACGTCTCCGATCAGCGGCTTTTTCAACTTGAGTGTCGCCGGTTGGAGCACGGCACTTAATGGAAATGGGGCGCGTAATAGCCAATACTTCCCGGGTGGTGGTAACTCATCGGTCGGACGCGACAATGGCGTTGGGTATGCTATCATCACCAGTGCTTCGTCTGAAATCCCTCAGTATCCGTTGTATCATGACTCCGGCATGACGTGGAACGGTGCCAATCCCAAGCCGAGGAACAATGGACATCTCTGGCCGACATCACGTTACGCCCATTGGAATGGCGTATTCGAAAACCGCCAATGGTTTATGACCGAATGGGTCAACGGCGAAATGTTGCATCACGGTCCGAAGGCATTGAATATTGCTCTGTCTGACGGCAGCGTAAATCAGTGGAATGAGACTCTGTTCGCCGATCACATGCAAGCAGCCGTCGGCCCGAATAACACAGTAGGTGGTCCGTTGCGCGTGCGTCGGAATCAGAACCGCTACTGGATTAATGAGGCTTGGTAATTCAGGCTTTTATCGAGAACAGCTCAGTATTTCAACGAAGGCCTCCCGGAACGGGAGGCCTTTTTTTATGTTTTACTGAGAGCGTGATGATGTGAATTGGCGAATTCATGTATGGGGCGAGCCTCTTCCATCATTCACAAGACGCGGTGACAGTTTATCTGATTCTGGTTCATCGGCCGTTAAGGGGGTGACGGACGTCAGGTTTCGAATCTGTATTTAGTGCTGAATAGGAAATCCACCGGCTGTGCCAGGGAGACTCTC
>CALBIE010000797.1 GCA_937893495.1 uncultured Verrucomicrobiales bacterium
GGCGCTCGATTCGCACTTTGTGTTGAATCAGGATTTGTCCGTCTGGAATGACCAACTGGCGCGGGTAAGTTGGCCGGGTTCAACCAATTTCAGTTACGAACTGCAAGTGAGCGATTCCGTGACCAATGCTTTCACCCTGGCGACCAATGTCATGGGACGATTTCCGACCACCGAGGCGTTCGTTCCCTATGCGTCGCTGACGAATCGGATCTTCCGGGTTCGCGCGACGCCAGTGCCGTAACAGATCGTTAGTAATGTAGCAGCCGACGTGAGGAGGCTCTAATCCCATTCACTTTTCCGAAGGAGTTTGAGCCTCGCGCCTTCGCTCAGCTACGGCGCGACACGCGTTACCTCGGCTGTTACCAAAGATTGAGATTTTGAACAGGCTGGTAACCGCAGCGAGGCATCCCGCCTGCCTGAGGCGTTTTTTGCTGGGCACATTCGGCCAGAGACCCCGGAGCGCGGCGTTTACGCAGCAGAAACGTTCACCTGTAATGATCGTCACCGGTGTATGGACGATTTCTGTGCTGCAACGCCTCTGCGGACTGAAGTCCGCGCTCCCACCGAATGTGCCCATTGCAACCACCGACTACGAATCCTTTGATTTCACCACCTCCTCTGATAGCGTTCGCGCCTTGTCATGAATTCGAATAACGCCCCCAGTGACGCATCGCTTCGGAGACGTCCGTTTCGTCTTCAGGAAAGCGGATTGGTGCTGGTCATTCTTGCCCTCGGAGCGTTGCTCACGATTTATGGCGGCACGGTTAAGGTTCCCAGGTTCACCATCAATGCCGAGGGAGAACGAGAGCGCGTCTTTACCGAGGATGCGGACGGCAATCGGCAGTTGGTGATGGAGGAAAAGAACAAGTTCCTGCGGGCGGAAAACCTGACGCAACTGGCCAAGGACGCCAGCTTCATCGCCATCATGGCGGTGGGTGCCACGTTTGTCATAGTCGCGGGCCAAATCGATTTGAGTGTGGGCGCAATCTACGCGTTGGCTTCCGTGATCGGTGCGATGGTATTTCAGGCTTTCGGGCCGGAGGGCGCGCGGGCGGCGGCTCCCGCATGGATGGGTGTTGGTTTGGGAATGCTTGCTTGCGTGGGAACGGCGACGGGTTGTGGCGCGTTGAATGGCGGTATGGTGGTGGCGTTGCGGGTCCACCCGTTTATCATCACGCTGGGAACGATGGCGATCTATCGGGGCGTCGCGTATGTGCTGACGAAAGGACAATCAATCGGAGGCTTCCCGGATTCGTTTCGCGAAATGATTCGCTGGGAAACGGCCGGCGCACTGAGTCTCGTGCCGTTGATCGTGATGGTTATCGTAACCCTTATTGGATCGATCTACCTCGCCCGCATGGCGGCCGGGAGGCGGGTGTACGCGGTCGGCGGTAATGAGGTGGCGAGTCGTTTGAGCGGGATTGCGGTCGGTCGAGTGAAATTGAGCGTGTTTGTTTTTGCCGGGATTACGGCGGGAATTTCTTCGCTACTGGCACTCGGATACTACGGCAGTGCGACCTCGGGTGACGGGCAGGGGTATGAACTGGATGTCATTGCGGCGGCGGTCGTGGGGGGCGCGAGTCTGACCGGTGGCAGAGGCACGGCACTGGGAGCGTTGTTGGGGGCGCTGATTATCAAAATGATCGATAATGGAATCGTTATTCTTGGAATCGACCAGAACTTCAGTCGGATTATTATCGGCGCAGCGGTGATTTTCGCCGTCGTACTGGACCAGTTGAATACCTGGCTGGCGAATCGACGGGGCATGGGCAACGCCTGACCAACGATGTGGATAAAACAGAGGGGGAAACAAGGAGCACAAAGACGGATGTTCTCCCTCTTGAACCAATTGCAAACACGTTGAACGAAAAGCACAACATTCCGCCAGGTCGTGGAGTGCGCGCGCTGCCGCGCCGCTTTCCAAATGGCTGACTTTACTCGGAGACCGGACAAATGGAAAACCGGAACCCTTGTATCAAAAG
>CALBIE010000798.1 GCA_937893495.1 uncultured Verrucomicrobiales bacterium
GCCGCGGCGGTGAGAAACATCACGAGCCGGTCGATGCCGATTCCAAGGCCGCCGAGCAGTTGGCGCGGAAAGTCATTGAGCAAACCAATTGCTGCGCCGCCGAGTACGATCAACGTCAATCCAATCCAATGATGCAACACGTGCCGTCGCGCCGCCGCCTGATACATCCAGACTGCGCCACCGAGAAGGAAGGAGATGACCCGAGTATGTGGATATTCTGCCCCCATCAGAATGCCAAGAAATATGAATGCGAAGCCAAGGAAAGATTCCGCGCGATGCGATGCGGTGGATTCGAACAGCTCGAGATTACGACGCTCGACGAACAAGACCAATCCACCCATCAGGATCACCATGACTGCATAGAAATGAGGTGGCGGAGTTTGTTGGACGAGACCGTGTACCCACGCGAATGCCTGGAGAAAAGTGATTGCCAATGTGGCACCAAAAAACCACGGCAATCGCTTTTCCTCTGCCATCGCTCTGGTCAGCACGTGGCGCGAAAACGTCATGACTCCCCACGCGACGACAGCGAATCCCGCGTAAAAACTAACGCCGATTAAAGTCCCCCGGTTGCCTGTCCCGGGACCGATAATCATTCCCACCAGTGGCACGAGCATGATCAGGCCATTGAGCGCCAACAGGGGAAAGCCGAGCAATGATCGTAATTCCGGCGCGACCTTGCCGCACCAACTCAGGGTTTCGCGGCCGAAAGCAATCAGGTACACAACGGCCAGCAATGGTGCCACGAGAGTCTTTCCTGGTACGTTTGGGTCGTTGGCGAGCAGGGCCACTACCATGAAGTTCAATGGTAGCAGGCCGATTGCCGCGCCCCGCAGCATCGTGCTCATCGATTGAAACTCATCGCCTTTGCGATCAATCCAGCCCGCGAGTCGGCCGATCGACCAGGTGAAACCACCGAGCAATGCGGGCATGACCGAGTAACGAATCCACCAGACCTTGTCCCAGGTGTAGTAGGCCAACAAGGATGCGCCGACAATGACCATGGCGATACCGGCGATGACGTACCAGTTTTCCGAAATCAAAGGCTGCACATGAGTTTGCCAGAAAGATGGTTTTCGAGGGATTGGTGCGGGCTTGGGTTCAACCGGTTTCGGAGACGCATCAGCAATCGGCGCGGCTGATGGAGTGGACGCTGGCAGCGGCGGCGGGCGCACCAAGGGATTCTCCGGCTCAAGTATCCTCAGTTGCTGCAGCAGATCAGTCGTCTTGAGCGGAGCCGTTGATTCGGGATCCAGGGCGTTCCATTCTTCGCGCGACAATTCATCGGACCAGCGATTGATGAATGTCGTCAACTCGGGAACCGACTGGCAACACTCCTCAAGCGCCCCGATAGTTGTTGGATTGGGATCCTCCTGACCGGCATACCAGATCATCAAGACCTCGGCCGAGTGCGCCTTGGCTTTTGAGAAGAAATTCCGCCGTGCTTCATCCCAATTATGTTTTTGACGACCGAACCAGACTTGCCAACTCAACCAACCCGTTGACGTTTGCTTGCCGAAGCGCAGGGTTAAAATCAACTCGGCGCGCTCACGTTGCTCCGGCGTTTGGCAGCACTGCTCGATTAATTCGATTGATTGCGCGCTTGGCCGGCTGAGTATCAGGTCCACGATGCTCTGGCGAGATTCCGGCGAGTCGGCCTCTTCCGCCGCCATCCCGAGTTCTTCCAATACGATCGACTCATTGAGTCCATCTGGAATCTTTCGTTCGGGTGAGTTGAGCGCCTGTTGCACGACGGTGCGTTGGCGGGCGAGTAATTCTTCGAGGCGTGATTTCAAATCCACGCGTGCGGCTTCCGGTAATGGTTTCGCCGCGGCAGTTATTTCAATGAGATCGGGAATCAGCGCGCTCGCATGGCAGTTTAGACTTTTCCGCGCTTCCGCAGATGCGCGCTCCAAGCGTTCCGCGATGAGCTGCTGAATCTGTGAGGTCTCCACCGCGGACCGATTAAGAAAAGTGCAATCGTCTGTCAGCGCCACCGCCATTGCGAGCGAGGTTGATATTTCCCAGGAAGTCTGCCAGCCGAGTGGTGCCTCCAAAGGCAAATCGCCGAGGAGCAAGCGTTCGGTGTCGCTGGGAGTTTTTCCGGATAATCGCTGTTCCCGTAGAAGATTCGCCTTCTGGCGGCGAGCCTCCTTCAAATGATCCACCAGCACTGCGGCTGCCGGGCTGCCATGAGTTTTCAATGCATCGATCAGATCGGCGGCAGAGTCATCGGCGAAGTCGTCACCGACCATTTCACGAATGGCCGGAAGCAGGATGCGGGCGTCCACCTGCCCCGTTTCGAGAAATCGTACGAGGCGGAGAACGAGGGATTTCGGGTCAGACGGATTCATGGCGGTTTAAATTTGTTGGAGTAACGAAAAACCTCAAGCCGATGCCGGAATGGATCGCATTCATTGGTGGAATTGGAACGACGGTACCGGTTGGATTGTCACAAGGCCAGTCCCGTTTTCGTTTGGGACCGAGACCACGAGTTTTTCAGTGGGAGTCATGCGGCTACGGTATCTGGCCGCGCAAAAAGTGTTGAATCGATTAACCTTTTCGCTGCATTGACGCGGCCGATGCACTGGGAATCTGCGATTGTTTAATTATGGGGTCGTTATCAAGTTGTCGGAACTTGTCGTGCGGCTGAATCCTATCTCAGGGAATCTACCGAGTTGCTCAATACCACCTGGTTCATTAAAGATGCCTGCGTGACCGGATTGACTCGAACTACGTTCAGTGTGCTGCTGCTGATGTTGTGCTTTGTGGCAAAGCAGGACGGCTATGCTGCCGCTGGGGTCGATTGGAACAAATATACCGGGCCGGAACGGCCGAACATTCTGTGGATTATTGCCGACGACCTGGGTTGGGGTGACCTGGGTTGTTACGGTC